>NZ_JBEYXJ010000004.1:0-165047 GCF_040645015.1 Streptomyces sp. NPDC046881
ACCCCCACACCCTGACCACCCGCCACAACCTCGCCTACTGGCGGGGAGAGGCGGGAGACGCGGCCGGCGCCGCAGCCGCGTTCGAGCAGCTGCTGGCCGACCGCCTGCGGGTGCTGGGCAAGGACCACCCCCACACCCTGACCACCCGCAGCAACCTCGCCCACTGGCGGGGAGAGGCGGGAGACGCGGCCGGCGCCGCAGCCGCGTACGAGCAGCTGCTGGCCGACCGCCTGCGGGTGCTGGGCAAGGACCACCCCCACACCCTGACCACCCGTAACAACCTCGCCCACTGGCGGGGAGAGGCGGGAGACGCGGCCGGCGCCACGGCCGCGTTCGAGCAGCTGCTGGCCGACCAAGTTCGGGTGCTGGGCGAGGACCACCCCCACACCCTGACCACCCACCACAACCTCGCCTACTGGCGGGTCAAGGCGGGAGAGACACCCCGCGATTGAAGGCCAGCTGGATCCGACACCGTTCCCGAGCCTGACGGGCTGGCGCCGGCGAAGTCGCGGAAAAACTACGCTGACGCGCTCGCCACCATCACGCCTGCACTCGTGAAGTCCAGGACAGGTATGCCAGGTTGGATCAATGTCACCTTCCTGAGACGGGGTGGGGCATGTTCACCTTGCGGCAGGGCGTTGTCCGGGCCGGCCGGAGCTGGACAGACGACGGGGCAGCGCACGAGACCCGCCACCTGAAGGCCCGGACCAAGAGGGACTCCCGGCCGGTACCCATCCCGCCGCACTTCGTGCGGATGCTCCGGGAGCACATCGCTACCGAAGGCACAGCGCCCGACGGCCGGCTCTTCAGGACCAACCGCAACGGCCTGTTGCAAGAGACCGGCTACGAGGTGTGGGCGAAGGCTCGCCGAGATGTGCTGAGCCCCTACGACTTGCGGCACGCCGGGGTGTCGTTCTGGCTCAGCTCCGGAGTGGACGCCATGGAGTGCGCCCGTCGCGCTGGCCACAGCATCGCGGTCCTCCACAAGGTGTACGCCAAGGTGTTGGACCAGACGCGGGAGCGGGCAAACAGTCGGATCGACGCGGCCCTACGAGCGTGGAACGAGCCGGAGTGATCATCCTCTCCCCCGGGGGACGCCTGGGGGACACGCACTGACTGACGTCGGGATACGAGCGGCGGGGTGAGACACGCCCGCGTTCCGCCCGCTGCGACGCGAAGGGCCGTCGACAACGAGAAACCCCCTCTGACCAGGTATTCAACCTGGTCAGAGGGGGTTTCCCTCCGTGTGGCGGCGCCAGGATTCGAACCTGGGAAGGCTGAGCCGGCAGATTTACAGTCTGCTCCCTTTGGCCGCTCGGGCACACCGCCGGGTAGTGCTGCCGCTTCGAACCCGCTTTCGGCGGTGTTCCCCGGCAACGACGTAAACAATACCCGATCCGCAGGGGTGCTTCGCCACCCCATTGATCTCCACCCGCGGGGCGCGGGGTGGCTAGGCTGGTGCGGATGCGGCCCGGTGCTCCACCGGGCCCGGCGGTCGCCGCCGCGCACGCCGGCACGCACCCGATACGCACCCGATACAAGGAGCCACAGGACATGGCCGACTCCAGTTTCGACATCGTCTCGAAGGTCGAGCGGCAGGAGGTCGACAACGCCCTCAACCAGGCCGCCAAGGAGATCTCGCAGCGCTACGACTTCAAGGGCGTGGGGGCCTCGATCTCGTGGTCCGGTGAAAAGATCCTCATGGAGGCGAACTCCGAGGACCGGGTGAACGCCATCCTCGACGTCTTCCAGTCGAAGCTCATCAAGCGCGGCATCTCGCTGAAGGCGCTGGAGGCGGGCGAGCCGCAGCTCTCCGGCAAGGAGTACAAGATCTTCGCGTCGATCCAGGAGGGCATCTCCCAGGAGAACGCGAAGAAGGTGGCGAAGATCATCCGCGACGAGGGCCCCAAGGGCGTGAAGGCCCAGGTCCAGGGTGACGAGCTGCGCGTCAGCTCCAAGAGCCGCGACGACCTGCAGACCGTCATCGCCCTCCTCAAGGGCAAGGACTTCGACTTCGCGCTGCAGTTCGTGAACTACCGGTAGGACCGGGCACGGGCGAGGAGACGATGAGGGTGGGCACCCGGCGGTGCCCACCCTTTGCGTACCGCCGCGCCTCACGCGCGCGGTCAGTCGCGTGAGTTGCCGAACAGGATCCGGTAGACGATCAGCAGCACCAGGGAGCCGCCGATGGCCGCGGCCCAGGTGGCGCCGTCGTAGAAGTGCTTGCTGACCGGGTGGTCCAGCCAGCGGGCCGATATCCAGCCCCCGATGAACGCGCCGGCGATGCCGATGAGGGTCGTCCCGATGAAGCCGCCCGGGTCGCGTCCCGGCAGCAGGACCTTGGCGATGGCTCCGGCCAGCAGTCCCAGAATGATCCAACCGATGATGCTCATGCCGTGAACCTGCCCTTCCGCGCTGTGTCCGCACTGTCGGTTCCCTGGGATTCCAGTGGGACCCGCTGTCCGTCGCGCGCGTGTTCGTGCCGTGTCGATGAAGAGGACGTCACAGGTCCGCCCGCCGGTTGCCGGGCTCACTAGGGTGCGGCGCATGACACCTACCGATGCCGCTCTGCGCCGTACTCTGGGCGTGCGGGACGCCGTGGTCGTCGGCCTGGGCTCGATGGTCGGCGCCGGCGTCTTCTCCGCTCTGGGCCCGGCCGCGCGCGCGGCCGGCTCCGGGCTGCTGCCCGGGCTCGCCCTCGCCGCCCTGGTGGCCTACTGCAACGCCATGTCCTCGGCCCGGCTCGCCGCCCGCTACCCGGCCTCCGGCGGGACGTACGTGTACGGCAGGGAGCGGCTCGGCGCCTTCTGGGGCCATCTCGCCGGCTGGGCCTTCGTGGTCGGCAAGACGGCCTCCTGCGCGGCCATGGCGCTCACCGTGGGCGCGTACGTGTGGCCAGGGCAGGCGCACGCGGTGGCGGTCGCCGCCGTGGTGGCCCTGACCGCCGTGAACTACGGCGGGATCCACAAGTCGGCCTGGCTGACGCGGGCGATCGTGGCCGTCGTCCTGGCCGTTCTCGCGGCCGTGGTCGTGGTGTGCCTGACCTCCGGACGCGCCGACGCCGGGCGGCTGGACATCGGCCTGTCCTCGGGGGCCGGCGGGGTGCTCCAGGCGGCCGGGCTGCTGTTCTTCGCCTTCGCCGGGTACGCGCGGATCGCCACCCTCGGCGAGGAGGTGCGCGACCCGGCGCGCACGATTCCGCGGGCGATCCCGCTGGCCCTGGGGATCGCTCTGGTGGTGTACGCGTGCGTGGCCGTCGCCGTGCTCGCGGTCCTCGGCGCGGACCGGCTCGGGCAGACGGCGGCGCCGCTGGCCGACGCCGTGCGGGCGGCCGGGGCGCCGGGGCTCGTGCCCGTGGTGCGGGCCGGGGCCGCGGTGGCCGCGCTGGGCTCGCTGCTCGCGCTGATCCTCGGGGTGTCCCGGACGACGCTCGCCATGGCCCGGGACGGCCACCTGCCGGGCGTCCTGGCGGCCGTCCACCCACGGTTCCGGGTGCCGCACCGGGCGGAGCTGGCCGTGGGCGCGGTGGTCGCCGTGCTGGCCGCGACGGTCGACGTGCGCGGCGCGATCGGCTTCTCGTCGTTCGGCGTGCTCGTGTACTACGCCGTTGCCAACGCCTCGGCCTGGACGCTCGGGCCGGGCCCGCGCGCCCGCGTGGTGCCCGCGGTGGGCCTGCTGGGCTGCGTCACGCTGGCGTTCGCGCTGCCGGCGGCCTCGGTGGCCGTCGGCGCGGGCGTGCTCGCGGCGGGCGGGGCGGCCTACGGCGTACGAGGGTGGTGGACGGGCCGGCGCGAGACGTGACGTCGGGCCGACGGGCCGGGCACGCGTGCGTGCACGCGCGTGCGCCGGCCCGGCTGCGGCGCCCCGGTCAGCGGCCCGCGAACGGCTGGTCGGTGCGGACGATCTCGCGGCCCAGCGGCAGCAGGGAGACCGGGATCAGCTTGAAGTTGGCGATGCCGAAGGGGATGCCGATGATCGTGATGCACAGGGCGATGCCGGTGGCGATGTGGGCGAGCGCCAGCCACCAGCCGGCCAGGAGGAGCCACAGGACGTTGCCCACGCAGGACGGCGCGCCCGCGTCGCGCCGCTCGACCGTGGTGTACCCGAACGGCCAGAGGGCGTAGATGCCGATGCGGAAGGCGGCGAGGCCGAAGGGGATGCCGATGATCGTGATGCACAGCAGGACGCCGGCGGCCAGGTAGCCCAGGAACAGCCAGAAGCCGCTCAGGACGAGCCAGATGACGTTCAGGATGGTCTTCACAGGCGTCCTGCCATCTTCTCCAGGCGGGCGATGCGCTCCGCCATGGGCGGGTGGGTGGAGAACATCTTGGACAGTCCCTGCCCCGCGCGGAAGGGATTGGCGATCATCATGTGGCTCGTCGTCTCCAGCCGGGGCTCGGGCGGCAGAGGCAGCTGCTGGGTGCCCCTCTCCAGCTTGCGCAGGGCGCTGGCCAATGCGAGCGGGTCGCCGGTGAGCTGGGCGCCGGAGGCGTCCGCCTCGTACTCCCGGGAACGGCTGATGGCCAGCTGGATCAGGCTGGCGGCGAGCGGGCCGAGGATCATGATCAGCAGCATGCCGAACAGGCCGGGGCCGTCGTCGTCGTCCGAGCGGCCGACCGGGATCAGCCAGGCGAAGTTCACCAGGAACATGATCACCGAGGCGAGCGCGCCGGCGACCGAGGAGATGAGGATGTCCCGGTTGTAGACGTGGCTCAGTTCGTGGCCGATGACGCCGCGCAGCTCCCGCTCGTCCAGCAGGCCCAGGATGCCCTCGGTGCAGCACACGGCCGCGTTGCGCGGGTTGCGGCCGGTGGCGAAGGCGTTGGGGGCCTCCGTCGGTGAGATGTACAGGCGGGGCATGGGCTGGCGGGCCTGCGTGGACAGCTCCCGCACCATCCGGTACAGCGCCGGGGCCTCGAACTCGCTGACCGGGCGGGCGCGCATCGCGCGGAGCGCCAGCTTGTCGCTGTTCCAGTACGCGTAGGCGTTCGTGCCCAGGGCGACCAGGACCGCGACGATCAGTCCGGTGCGCCCGAAGAAGCTGCCGATGACGATGATGAGTGCGGACAGTCCCCCGAGGAGTACGGCGGTCCTGAGCCCGTTGTGCCGGCGGTGCACGGTACGCCCTCCAAGTCGTGCATCTGGGGAACACTCTGATCCAGTGGACCCTCCCGCTGATGACAACGCCAGGCGGCGGCCACGAGTTCCCCGACGGATACGGCGGCGTGCCTGGGCCGCCCGGGTGACGTGCGGGTTCGGCCACGCGCGCGTCGGGGGCACGGGTGCCCCGCGCGCGCGTGACGACTCCTCAGAACAGTCCGGTGGCCGCGAAGCGGAGGACCAGCTGGGGTGCCCCGGACAGGGCGACGCCCAGGACGCCGGTCAGGGCGAGCGCGGCCGTGAGGGGGGCCGGGACGCGGTGCCGGGCGGGCTCGCCCTCGGGGGCGCGGAACAGCAGGGCCGTCCACTGCAGGTAGTAGAAGAGGGCGATCACGACGTTGACGGCCATCACGACCGCGAGCCAGCCGAGGCCGGCGTCGACGGCCGCCGAGAACACGGTGACCTTGGCGAACAGGCCGATGATGCCCGGCGGCAGTCCGGCCAGGCACAGCAGGAAGAAGGCCAGCAGGAGCGCGCTGAGCGGGTTGGTGGCGTACAGGCCCCGGTAGTCGCTGATCCGGTTCAGGGCGCGGCCGCGGCCCACCAGGGCGGCCACGGCGAACGCGCCGAGGTTCACGGCGGCGTACATCAGGGCGTACGCGACCGTGGAGCCGATCGCCCTCTGGGCGTCCTTGGTGTACCCGGCGGCGGCGATCGGCACCAGCAGGTAGCCGGCCTGGCCGACGGAGGACCAGGCGAGCAGCCGTACGGCGCTGTACGCGCGCGTGGCCTGCTGGCGCAGGGCGGCGACGTTGCCGACGGTCATGGTGAGGGCGGCCAGGACGGCGAGCGCGGGGCCCCACACGTCGGCGTACGAGGGGAACGCGACGACGGTGACGAGGATCAGCCCGGAGAAGCCGACCGCCTTGCCGATGACGGACAGGTAGGCGGCGACGGGCAGGGGCGCGCCCACGTAGGTGTCGGGCACCCAGAAGTGGAAGGGCACGGCGGCCGTCTTGAAGGCGAAGCCGACCAGGGTGAGGACGACACCGGTCTGGGCGAGGGTGTGCAGCTGCCCGTCGACGTGCGGCAGGCGCTGGGCGACCTGGGTGAGGTAGAGGGTGCCGGTGGAGGCGTAGACGAAGCTGATGCCCATGAGGCTGACCGCGGTGGCGGTGACCGAGGACAGGAAGAACTTCAGGGCGGCCTCGGAGGACCGCTTGTCGCCGTGCCGGATGCCGACGAGGGCGAAGGCGGGCAGGGAGGCGACCTCCAGGGCGACGATCAGGGTGGCGAGGTCGCGGGAGGCGGGCAGCAGGGCGGCGCCGGCGGCGGAGGACAGCAGCAGGAACCAGAACTCGCCGGCCGGGACGCGGCGCCGCTCGTCGTCCAGGTGGGTGACCGAGAGCAGGGCCGCGAGCAGGGCGCCGCCGAGGACCAGGAACTGGATGACGAGGGTGAAGTGGTCGGCGGTGTAGCTGCACGCGCGCGCGTGGCCGCCGGTGCAGAAGGTGCTGCGGTCGCCGTCCAGCAGGGGCAGCAGCAGCGCGGTCGCCGCGGCCAGTCCGGCCACCGAGACCCAGCCGAGCACGGCCTTGCGGGGCTCCGGCACGAACAGGTCAGCGACGAGGACGGCGAGCGCCACGACGGCCGCGAGGGTGGGCGGGGCGATCGCGAGCCAGTCGACGGACTGGACCAGCGACTCGGCAAGCGGCTGGGCGCTCATCGGGTGCCTCCTGCGAGGAGCTGCTGCACGGCCGGGTCGGTCAGGCCGAGCAGGGCCCTCGGCCACAGTCCGGCGAGGACGGTGAGGGTGACGAGCGGGGTCCAGGCGGCGAACTCGTACCCGTGCACGTCGGCGAGTTTCGGCACCTCCCGCTCCGCGCCGCCCATGCAGACGCGGCGGACCACGATCAGCATGTACGCGGCGGTCAGCAGGGTGCCGAACGCGCCGATCGCCATGAAGGTGAGGAAGGCGGGCCGGCTGAGGTCGGCGCCGGGCCGGAACGCGCCGAAGAGCGCGAGCATCTCGCCCCAGAACCCGGCGAGCCCGGGCAGGCCGAGGGAGGCGACGGCACCGAAGGCGAGCAGGCCGCCGAGGCGCGGGGCCCTGCCGTACAGCGCGGCACCGGTCTTCTCGGCGAGGGTGTCGAGGTCGGTGCTGCCGGTGCGGTCCTTCAGCGCGCCGACCAGGAAGAACAGCAGGCCGGTGATGAGGCCGTGGGCGATGTTGGCGAACAGGGCGCCGTTGACACCGGTCGGGGTCATGGTGGCGATGCCGAGCAGGACGAAGCCCATGTGGCCGACGGAGGAGTAGGCGATCAGGCGTTTGAGGTCGCCCTTCGCACCCTGCTTGGCGAGGGCCAGGCAGGCCAGGGATCCGTAGATGATCCCGACGACGGCGAACGCGGCGAGGTACGGCGCGAAGGTGTGGAAGCCGTGCGGCGCGACCGGCAGCAGGATCCGGACGAAACCGTACGTACCCATCTTCAGCAGGACACCGGCCAGCAGCACCGAGCCGACGGTCGGGGCGGCGGTGTGGGCGTCGGGCAGCCAGCTGTGCAGCGGCCACATCGGTGTCTTCACCGCGAGCCCGATCCCGATCGCCAGAACGGCGATGACCTGCACGGACGCGGTCAGCGACCGGCCGTTGTCAGTGGCGAGTGCCACCATGTCGAACGTGCCCGCCTTGATTCCGATCAGGAGCAGGCCGAGCAGCATGACCACGGAGCCGAGCAGCGTGAACAGGATGAACTTCCACGCGGCCCGGGTCCGGCCCTCGCCGCCCCAGCGGGCGATGAGGAAGTACATCGGGATGAGCACCATCTCGAACGCGAGGAAGAACAGCAGCAGGTCGAGGACGGCGAAGGTCGCGAGGGTGCCGGACTCCAGCAGGAGCAGCAGGGCGACGAACGCCTTCGGGGACGGGCCCGACGGCGGCTTGAAGTAGGAGTAGAGCGCGCAGAGGAAGGTCAGCAGCGCGGTCAGGACCAGAAGGGGGAGGGAGATGCCGTCGGTGCCGAGGTGGATCCGCACGTCGAGTGCGGGGATCCAGCTGATGTCGGTCGTGGCCTGCATCTTCGACGGATGGTCGTGGTCGAAGCCGAGCGCGAGGACGATCGCGGCGATGAGGACGACGCCGGTGACGGTCACACCGTGCCGGAGCACGGCCTGCGCGGGTGACTTCCCCTTCAGCCCGGGCGGGGCGGGCAGGAGAGCGGCGGCGGCGCCGAGGAGCGGGCCGACGACGACGAATGCCAGAAGGAACTGCATCACGGACTCGTTGATATCGATCACGCCTGCTCACACTCCCGTGGCGACGAGGAGGACGGCGACCGCCAGGACGACGGTGCCGGCGAGCAGCGCGCTCACATAGGTCTGCACATTGCCGGTCTGGGCGCGCCGTACGGCGGCCCCGAGGAGCCGGGGCAGGGCGGCGGCGCCGTGGACGTAGGTGTCGACGACCTCGCGGTCGAGGAACCGGACGAGACTCGCCCCGGCCTGCACCGGGCGGACGAACAGTGCCGCGTAGACGGCGTCCAGATGGAAGCCGGCGGCCGCGGGGCGGTGCAGCGGGCCGAGCAGCAGCCGTGACGGGTCGGCCGGGTCGGGGGCGGAGGCGATGTCGCCGTAGGCCGGTTCGTGGGTGGCGATGGCTTCGGCCTCGACCAGCCCGGCGTCCTCCTCGGGGTGGGCGGCGACCGCACCGAGCGGGACGCGGGCGGCGAGCACGGCGGTGCGCTGCCAGGCGCCGTAGGTGAGCAGCCCGCCGACCAGGGCGAGGCCCGTGCCGAGGATCGAGGTGAGCAGGGTCGGGGTCAGGTCGCGGCCGTCGAACCAGCCGGGCAGCGAGCGGTAGGCGAGCCCGCCGAAGGCGAGGGAGGGGACCGCCAGGACCCAGAGCACCACGGTCATGGTCAGCGGCTGGCGGCCGTGGTCGGGGGCCTCGGCGCCCCGGCCGCGGAAGGCCAGCAGCCACAGCCGGGCGGCGTACGCGGCGGTGAGCAGGGCGGTGACCAGACCGGCGACGAGGACGATCCAGCCGGCGGCGCCGGGGGCGTGCCCGGTGTGGCCGGAGGTGACGTGCTCGGCGGCGCCGAGGACGGACTCCTTGGAGAAGAAGCCGCTGAAGGGCGGGATCGCGGCGAGCGCGAGCAGCGCCACGGTCATCGTCCAGTAGGCGTCCGGGACGCGGTCGCGCAGGCCGTGCATGCGGGACATGGCGGCCAGCGAGTTGGTGCCGGCGGCGTGGATGACCGCGCCGGCCGCGAGGAACAGCAGCGCCTTGAAGGCGCCGTGCGACAGGAGGTGGAAGACGGCGGCACCGCGGTCGCCGACGGCGAGGGCGCCGGTCATGTAGCCGAGCTGGCCGATGGTCGAGTAGGCGAGGACACGCTTGATGTCGTCCTGGGCGAGCGCGGCCAGACCCGAGCCGGTCATGGTCACGGCGGCCATGACGGCGAGGACCACCATCGCGGCCTGGGAGGCCTCGAAGAGCGGGAGGAGACGGGCGGTGAAGTAGACACCGGCGGCGACCATCGTCGCGGCGTGGATCAGCGCCGAGACGGGTGTCGGGCCCGCCATCGCGTCCGGGAGCCAGGTGTGCAGCGGGAACTGCGCCGACTTGCCCGCGACGCCCGCGAGCAGCAGCAGGGCGATCACGGTGGGGTGGCCGATGCCGCCGCTCGCGACGGCGCCGAGGACGCGGGTGATGCGGAACGACCCGGCGTCGGCGGCCAGCGCGAACAGGCCGATGAGGAACGGCACGTCGCCGAGCTTGGTGACGAGGAAGGCCTTCAGGGAGGCGGCGCGGGCCTCAGGGGTCTCCCAGTAGTGGCCGACCAGGAAGTAGGAGCAGATGCCCATGACTTCCCAGCCGACCAGCAGCACGATCAGGTCGCCGGAGTAGACGACCAGGAGCATCGCGGAGGTGAACAGGGAGACGAGGGCGGCGTACGAGGGGTAGCGGGGGTCGTCCCGCAGGTAGCCGGTGGAGTAGATCTGCACGCAGGTCGCGACGAACGCCACCAGGACGGCGACGAGCGCGGCGAAGCCGTCGATGTGCAGGGCCAGCTCGATCGGCACGGACCCGGTGGGCGTCAGCTCGGTGTGGGCGTCGACGGCCGTGCCGCCACCCTGCCGTACGGCGACCAGCGCGGCCAACAGCAGGGAGGCCAGCGGCGGCAGCACGGCGAGCGGGCGGACGAACCCGGGGGCGGTGCGGCCGAGCAGCAGGCCGGCCGCGGCGCCCAGGAACGGCAGGAGCGGGACGAGGACGGCGAGGGTGGTCGTGGTCACGCGGTGGCCTCAGCCTTCTCGGCCGCGGGGGTGTCGGGGCCTTCGGTCTCGGGGCCCTCGGCGGTGTCGCGGAGCTTGTCGATGTCGGAGGTGCCGCGGTTGCGGTAGACGGCGAGCACGATGGCCAGGCCGATGCCGATCTCGGCGGCGGCGATGGCGATGGTGAACAGGGTCAGGGCCTGGCCGGAGTGCAGGGTCTCCTTCGCGGCACGGCTGAGCCAGACGTCGAAGGAGACCAGGTTGAGGTTGACGGCGTTGAGCATCAGCTCGACCGACATCAGGACCAGGATGGCGTTGCGGCGGGCGAGGACGCCGTACAGGCCGGTGCAGAACAGGAGGGCGGAGAGTACGGCGGGGTAGGCGAGGTGCATCAGCGGGCGCCTTCCTTCCCGGGAACCGCGGGGGCGGCGTCGGCCTTGGCCTTGCGGGACAGGACGATCGCGCCGACCAGAGCGGCGAGGAGCAGCACGGACAGCGCCTCGAAGGGCAGCACCCAGTGCCGGAACAGGCTGGCGCCGGTGACCTCGGTGGTGCCGGCGGCCGGGCCGTCCAGGTCGATCCAGGTGGTCCGGAAGGCGTCGACGACCACCCACACCAGGGCGACCGCGGCGGCGACGGCCACGGCCAGGGCGGCCCAGCGGTTGCCGGAGTCGGCGTCCGGGGAGCGGCCGATGGGGGCCCGGGTGAGCATCAGACCGAACAGCAGGAGGACGACGACGGAACCGACGTAGATCAGCACCTGCACCCAGGCGATGAACTCGGCCGTGAGCAGCAGGTACTCCACGGCGAGACCGCCGAGCGTGACCACCAGCCACAGGGCGGCGTGCACCAGCTGCCGGGTGGTGACGGTGACGAGCGCGGCGCCGAGGGTGACCAGGCCGACGAGCAGGAAGGCGATCTCGACGCCGGTCGGGGAGAGGAAGCCGTGCGGGTCGGCGGCGGCCGCGGTGGCCGTTGCTGCGGCGAGGGTCACGACGCACCCTCCTGTGGATCGGCCGGCTCGGCCTGGGCCGCGGCCAGCTTCTCGGCGGTCTTGCGGGCGGCGGCGATCTCCTTGGGCTCCTCCGCGCCGGGGTCCAGGGCGGGCGGGGCCGGCACGGTCCACATCCACTCGCGGAGCTTGTCCCGCTCGTGGGTGAGGTCGCGGATGTCGGTCTCGGCGTACTCGAACTCCGGGGACCAGAACAGGGCGTCGAAAGGACAGACCTCGATGCAGATACCGCAGTACATGCACAGCGAGAAGTCGATCGCGAACCGGTCGAGGACGTTGCGGCTGCGCTCGCGGCCGCCGGGGGCGGCGGGCGGGACCGTCTCCTTGTGGGAGTCGATGTAGATGCACCAGTCGGGGCACTCGCGGGCGCACAGCATGCAGACCGTGCAGTTCTCCTCGAACAGACCGATCACGCCGCGGGTGCGGGGCGGCAGTTCGGGCAGGACGTCGGGGTACTGCTCGGTGACGTGCTTCCTCGTCATCGTGCGCAGGGTGACGGCCAGGCCCTTGGCGAGGCCGCTGCCGGGGATGGGGGCCATGGTTAGCTGATCACCACCTTGACGATGCCGGTGAGGGCGATCTGGGCGAGGGAGAGGGGGACGAGCAGGGTCCAGGAGAGCTTCTGGAGCTGGTCCTCGCGCAGCCGCGGGTAGGTCACGCGGAGCCAGATGACCAGGAACGCGAGGACCGCGGTCTTCAGCAGGGTCCAGACCCAGCCGAGGCCGTCGGCGCCCCACGGGCCGTGCCAGCCGCCCAGGAAGAGGACGGTGGTCAGGCCGCACAGGACGACGATGCCGGCGTACTCCGCCAGCAGGAACAGGGCGAAGCGCAGGCCGGTGTACTCGGTGTACGCACCGAAGATGATCTCCGAGTCGGCGACCGGCATGTCGAACGGCGGGCGTTGCAGCTCGGCGAGTCCGGCGACGAAGAAGACGACCGCGCCGACGATCTGCCAGGGCACCCACCACCAGTGGAAGGAGTGCAGGATGCCGGGCAGGGAGACCGTGCCGGCCGCCATCGCCACCGAGGCCGCCGCCAGCAGCATCGGGAGTTCGTAGGCGAGCAGCTGGGCGGCCGTGCGCAGGCCGCCGAGCAGGGAGAACTTGTTGGCGCTGGCCCAGCCGGCCATCAGCGAGCCGAGCACGCCGACGCCCATCACCGCGAGCACGAAGAACACGCCGGCGTCCAGCACCTGGCCGACGGCGCCCTCGCTCGGGCCGATGGGGACGGCGAGCAGGACGAGGAGGTACGGCAGCAGGGCCACGGCGGGGGCGAGCTGGAAGATCCGGCGGTCGGCGCCCGCCGGGACCACGTCCTCCTTCTGCGCGAACTTCACACCGTCCGCGATGAGCTGCGCCCAGCCGTGGAAGCCGCCGGCGTACATCGGGCCGAGGCGGCCCTGCATGTGGGCCATCACCTTGTGCTCGGTCTGGCCCACGATCAGCGGGAAGGTGAGGAAGACGACGAAGACGACCAGGAGTCGCAGGGCGACGTCCAGCGCGCCGTTCACTGCGGGCCTCCTGCGGGGTCGTCGGGGGTGGTGGGGGTGGTGGGGTCGTCGGCGGTGCCCGGCTCCTCGGGGGTGCCGGGGCGCGGCTCCGGGGCGGGTGGCTGTTCCGGCTCCGGTGCCTTCCCCTCGGCCGACCGCGGCTCCGGTGCCTTCCCCTCGGCCGACCGCGGCTCCGGTGCCTGCTCCTCGGCCGACCGCGGCTCCGGTGCCTGCTCCTGGTCCGGCTGCGGCTCCGGCTCGGTGAACGCCGGGCGGGCGTGGTGCCACGGGGCGTCGGCGCTGCGTGGGGCGGTGCTGCGCCGGGCGGGGCGGGCGCCGGCCGCTCCGGCCGGCCCCTCCGGTTCCGCCCGCTCGGCCGGCCCTGCCGGTCCCGCGGATTCCGTCGCTTCCCTAGGGGCGGCCGGTTCCGCAGGGGCGGCCGGTTCCGGGGTCGCCCGGGTCCGCTGGGTGGCCGAGCCCTCCGAGGCGCTGCGGGCGCGGCGCGGCCGGGCGGGTGCGGGCGCCGGACCGGGCTCGTGCGCGACCGAGGCCTCGGCGGCCGGCCCTTCCACCGGACCCTCCGCGGCCGCCTGGACGGCGTCGCCCTCGGTCGCGGCCTGCTTGCGGCTCGCCGCGTCCTCGTCCCGCGCCGCCGCCTGGCTCACCGAGCCCTCGCTCGCGCTCCGCGCCCGACGCGGCCGAACGGGAGCACCGGCACCAGCCCCCGCACCGGCGCTGGCCTCCCCCGCCTGCGGAGCAGCCTGGCCGGCCGAGCCCTCGGAGGCCGTGCGGGTGCGTCGTACCGGGCGGTCGCCCGCCGTGCGCCCCGCCGCCCTGGCCGGGCGGGCCGGGGCAGGGGGGAGCTGGCCCTTCAGGGGGCCCCACTCGTTGGGGTCCGGTACGCCCGGGGGCAGCATCTGGCGGCGCTTCGGGCCGCCGTGCGCCGCACCCGCCGCAGGCTCCCCGGGTTCCTTGGCCCCCGGCCAGGCCTTGGCGACGCGGGCGGCGAGGACGAAGTCCTTGCGGAGCGGGTGGCCCTCGAAGTTCTCGGGGAGGAGGAGGTGCTCCAGGCCCGGGTGGCCCTCGAACTCGACGCCGAACATCTCGTGGGTCTCGCGCTCGTGCCAGGCGGCGCCGGCGTAGACGCCGACGGCGGAGGGCAGGGAGGGGGCGTCGTGCGGGACCGTCGTACGGACCAGGAGGCGGCGGACCGGGTTCAGGGCGACGACGTGCGCGGCGACGCGGAAACCGGTGCCCGGTTCGTCGACCGCGCTCAGCCAGTCGAAATAGGTGCAGGACAGGGTCGTACGGGCCGTCTCCAGCGCGGTGAGCCAGTCGGACGGCGGTACGTCCACGGTCAGCAGCTCGTACGACTCCTCGGCCACCGCCTGCGGACCGAAGAGTTCCGCGGCGGGGGCGGGCAGCCAGCCCTCGGCCGTGCTCATCGCGTGCCTCCCTCGCCGGCCGGGGCCGGGGGCTGCACCAGTCCGCTCTGCAGCGCGGCGGCGGAGGGGCGGGCGGACCCGTTGCCGTACCGCTCCCCCAGCGACTCGCGGGCGATCTTCTCCTGGAGCTTGAGGATGCCCTGGAGCAGCGCCTCGGGGCGGGGCGGGCAGCCGGGGACGTAGACGTCCACCGGGATGATCTGGTCGACGCCCTTGGTGACGGAGTAGGAGTCCCAGTAGGGGCCGCCGCAGTTGGAGCAGGCGCCGAAGGAGATGACGTACTTCGGCTCGGGCATCTGCTCGTACAGGCGCTTGACGGCCGGGGCCATCTTGTCCGTGACCGTGCCCGAGACCACCATCAGGTCGGCCTGGCGGGGGCCCGGTGCGAAGGGGATCACGCCGAGCCGGATGAAGTCGTGGCGGGCCATCGACGCGGCGATGAACTCGATCGCGCAGCAGGCGAGGCCGAAGTTGAACACCCAGAGCGAGTAGCGGCGGCCCCAGTTCAGGACCACCTTCATCGGCTCGGGTGCCAGCCGGGCGAGGGCGCCCAGCCGCTTCGGCTCCGGCAGGAGAACGGGCTCGGACACCGGCTCGGGCGCCGACTCGGGCACTGAGGGGTTCACGTCCATGCCAGGACGCCCTTCTTGTATGCGTACAGCAGGCCTACGGCGAGGAAGCCGAGGAAGATGAACATCTCCACGAGGGTCGTCGCGCCGTAGCCGGGGGCGGCGAAGACCGTCGCCCAGGGGAACAGGAAGATCGAGTCGACCGCGAAGATCACGTACAGGAAGGCGTAGACGTAGTAGCGGACCTGGGTGTGGGCCCAGCCCTCGCCGACGGGGTCGACGCCGCACTCGTAGGTCAGCAGTTTCTCCGGCGTCGGCACGACCGGCCGCAGCAGGCGGCCCGCGCCGAACGCAACCGCGACGAACAGCACGCCGATGAGGGCGAGCAGCCCGACCACCGAGTAGGACCGGAAGTAGCCGGCCGCGACGACGTTCGCCGCGGCGAACGACGAGTCCCCCAACGTCTCCCGCACGGTCCGTCCCTCGCTCCCTGACCTCGTGACCTTTGTGAACAAGTGAACTCTGTGTCGCTACGCGATTCGAGGATCTGTACGCACGGGAGTCTAGGCCCTGATAAAGACCGGGTAAGCAGCCCGTCACGCCGTGAGACAGCCGGGCCCGCTGGGGGTGGGGTTTTCCCCCGGCGGCGGAGGCAGGCGTACCGCATGGCGTCAGGGGTGCCGCGCACGGCACGCTGATCAGCATGACCGCTCCCCGCCCCGCCGCCGGCCGGTCCGACGGCACCGACGAACGCGACGGATCCGACGGCCCGCACCGGCTGCCTCCGCCCCGGCCCGCCTACGACGCGCACACCTGGAAGGAGATCGCGCATCTCCTGCTGAACCTGCCGGTGGCGGTGTTCGGGTTCACGTACGCGCTGACCGTGCTGGTGACCGGCGGCGCCCTCACCCTCACCGCGATCGGGCTCCCGCTGCTCGCGCTCAGCCTGCTGGGCGCCCGGCAGCTGGGCAAGCTGGAGCGGGCCCGGGCCCGCAAGCTGCTCGGGGTGCGGGTGGCGGAGCCGTCGCCGCTGCCCATCGCCAGGGGCGGGGGCCCGGTGCAGCGGCTGTGGATGGCGCTGAAGGACCCGGTGGGCTGGCGGACCCTGCTGTACGACGCGATCCGGCTGCCCTGGGGCATCCTCACCTTCTGCACCGTGCTGGTCTCGCTGTTCGTGCTGTGGCCGGTGCTCCCGTACCTCGCGCGGGCCATGGCGAACCTGGACCGGGTGATGGTGCGCGGGCTGCTGTCGCCCTCGGACGAGCTGGAACGCCGTATCGCCGAACTGGAGTCCGACCGCGGGATCGTGGTCGACACGGCGGCGGCCGACCTGCGCCGGATCGAACGGGATCTGCACGACGGCGCCCAGGCGCGGCTGGTCAACCTGGCCATGGGGCTCGGCCTGGCCAAGGAGAAGCTGCTGGAGGACCCGGACACGGCGGCGGCGATGGTCGAGGAGGCGCACGGCGAGGTGAAGCTGGCCCTCCAGGAGCTGCGCGACCTCGCCCGGGGCATCCACCCGGCCGTGCTGACCGACCGCGGCCTGGACGCGGCCCTGTCGTCCGTCGCCTCCCGCTGCACGGTGCCGGTGAAGGTGACCGTGGACCTGCCGGCCCGGCCCGCGGAGGCCATCGAGGGCATCGCCTACTTCACCGTCTCCGAACTGCTGCAGAACGTCAGCAAGCACAGCGGGGCCCGGACCGCCGCGGTCGAGGTGTGGCGCACCACGGACCGGCTGATGCTCCAGGTCCGGGACGACGGCCGGGGCGGCGCCCGGCTGGACGGGGGCAGCGGCATGCGGGGCCTGGCGGACCGGCTGGGCGCGGTGGACGGCCTGTTCGTGGTCGACTCCCCGGCCGGCGGCCCGACGGTGGTCACCGCGGAACTGCCGTGGCGGGACCGTACGGCCTGAACCCCGCCGGGACGCGCCGGCCCGCCCCGGACGGCCGGGGTGGGGAAAACCCCCCGCTCGAGACGCCGACGGACTCCATGTCGCGCGGACGCGCGGCGGACGACCCTGGTCGTACGGCTGAACCGCCGCCAGGACGACGAGAACGGGACGACACCGATGGCCACGGAGTACGGACAGGGGTTCGCCCACCGGAGCGAGCCGCACCACCGGCTGCCCGCCGCGCTGCGGGCGCCCGTCGAGGGGCGCAGCCTGCGCGAGTTCGCCTACGTGCTGCTGGGCCTGCCGATCGCGATCGTGCTGTTCACGTGGACGGTGACGATGGTCGCGCTCGGCGCGGGCCTGCTGGTGACCTTCCTCGGCATCCCGGTGCTGGCGGCGGCGCTGGCCGGCTGCCGGGGCTTCGGCGTGCTGGAGCGGGCGCGGGCGCGCGGGCTGCTCGGCCTGGAGGTGGCCGACCCGGAGCCGCTGCGGCCGCGCACGCCGGGCGCGGCGGCCTGGACGGGCGCGCTGCTCAAGAGCGGCGCCTCCTGGCGGCACGCGCTGTACGCGCTGGTGCAGTTCCCGTGGGCGGTGTTCTCGTTCTCGGTCGCGCTGACCTTCTGGACCTGCGGCTGGACGCTGCTGACCTATCCGCTGTGGTTCTGGGTGTTCCCGGCGTACGCCGGCGAGGGCGGTCTGCAGCTGTACGGCGACGCCCACCACAGCGTCTATCTCGACAACCCCTTCGAGATCACCGTGACCGCGTTGGTCGGGCTGCTGTTCACGCTGGTCACGCCGTGGCTCGTCCGGGCGCTGACCACCGTGGACGGGCTGCTGGTGCGCGGGCTGCTCGGCCCGTCGCCGCTGTCGGCGCGGGTGGTGGAGCTGGAGTCGGACCGCGGGACCGTGGTCGACACGGCCGCCGCCGACCTGCGGCGCATCGAGCGGGACCTGCACGACGGGGCGCAGGCCCGGCTGGTCGGCCTGGCCATGGACCTGGGGCTGGCCAAGGAGAAGCTGCGGGAGGACCCGGACACGGCGGCGCGGATGGTGGAGGAGGCGCACGGCGAGGTGAAGACGGCCCTGCAGGAGCTGCGCGACCTCGCCCGGGGCATCCACCCGGCCGTACTGACCGACCGCGGCCTGGACGCGGCCCTGTCGTCCGTCGCCTCCCGCTGCCCGGTCCCGGTGCGGGTGGAGGTCGACCTGCCGGCCCGGCCGGCGCCGGCCATCGAGGGCATCGCCTACTTCACCGTCTCCGAACTGCTGCAGAACGTCGGCAAGCACAGCCGGGCCCGGTCCGCCACGGTCGACGTCTGGCGCTCGGCGGACCGGCTGATGCTCCAGGTGACCGACGACGGCGTCGGCGGCGCGGACGCCTCCCGGGGGTCCGGCCTGGCCGGGCTCACCGCGCGCCTGGACGCGGTGGACGGCGTCCTGCTGGCGGACTCCCCGGCGGGCGGCCCCACCCGGGTGATCGCGGAACTGCCCTGGCGCGGCTGAGGGCACCCGCGCTCCGCCCCGGTGCGGCAAGGGCACCCCCGCTCCGCCCCGGTAGGGCGGCGGTCCGGCACGAATCCTGGAATGCTGGTCCTCCGCGGGACGGCGCGGACGGATGCCGTCGCGGAGACCGGGGCGCAGGGCAGTGGGGGGCCGGAAGATCGTGGAGGACAGGGTGCGGGTGGTCATCGCCGAGGATTCCGTGCTGCTCAGGGAGGGCCTGACCCGGCTGCTGACCGACCGGGGGCACGAGGTCGTGGCCGGCGTCGGCGACGCGGACGCACTGGTGAAGACCATCGCGGAGCTGGCCGACCAGGGCGAGCTGCCCGACGTGGTGGTGGCGGACGTGCGGATGCCGCCGACCCACACCGACGAGGGCGTCCGGGCGGCCGTCCTGCTGCGCCGGCTGCACCCGGGGCTCGGGGTACTGGTGCTGTCGCAGTACGTGGAGGAGCGTTACGCCACCGAACTGCTGGCCGGATCCAGCCGGGGCGTCGGCTATCTGCTCAAGGACCGGGTCGCGGACGTACGGGAGTTCGTGGACGCGGTGGTGCGGGTCGCCGGGGGCGGTACGGCGCTGGACCCGGAGGTGGTCGCGCAGCTGCTCGGCCGCAGCCGCAAGCAGGACGTGCTGACCGGGCTGACGCCCCGGGAGCGCGAGGTGCTCGGGCTGATGGCGGAGGGGCGGACCAACTCGGCGATCGCACGGCAGCTGGTGGTCAGCGACGGTGCCGTGGAGAAGCACGTCAGCAACATCTTCCTGAAGCTGGGTCTGGCCCCGAGCGACGGGGACCACCGGCGGGTTCTGGCCGTTCTCACCTACCTGAACTCCTGAGGCGGGGGTCCGTCCGGGAGGGCGGGGTGATCCGCAGGAGGCGGTCCCGGACGGCGGCCGGAGAAGGGAACCTGGAAACGCGCGGGGAGCGCCTTGGCCGGTGCCTCGGCGATGCGGGACATCATGTGAACGCAGCGCGACAGGCCGTCTCGAATTCGTCCAATCCACGGATGACCTCGGGAAGGCGACCCTAACCGACGTAGGGTTGATCCTGGGATGGTCCGTGGGACGACCAGGCCCCGGACAGCCGCCTCGAAGGAGGTCCAGTTCAGTGACCAGCCAGGTCAGCAGCCCAGCGGAGCAGACCGACGGAACCGTCGTGGGAGAGCAGCGCAAACCGGGCGGCGCGAAGGACGTGCGGCGCCTGGACCGGGTGATCATCCGGTTCGCGGGGGACTCGGGTGACGGCATGCAGCTCACCGGGGACCGGTTCACCTCGGAGACCGCTTCGTTCGGCAACGACCTCTCCACCCTGCCGAACTTCCCCGCCGAGATCCGCGCCCCCGCCGGCACCCTGCCGGGTGTCTCGTCCTTCCAGCTCCACTTCGCCGACCACGACATCCTCACCCCGGGTGACGCGCCGAACGTCCTGGTCGCGATGAACCCGGCCGCACTGAAGGCCAACATCGGCGACCTCCCGCGGGGCGCCGAGATCATCGTGAACACCGACGAGTTCACCAAGCGGGCCCTGCAGAAGGTCGGCTACGCCAGCGACCCGCTCCAGGACGGCTCGCTCGACGGCTACAGCCTCCATCCGGTGCCGTTGACCACGCTCACCGTGGAGGCGCTGAAGGAGTTCGACCTCTCCCGCAAGGAGGCCGAGCGCAGCAAGAACATGTTCGCGCTGGGCCTGCTGAGCTGGATGTACCACCGGCCCACCGAGGGCACCGAGAAGTTCCTGAAGTCGAAGTTCGCCAAGAAGCCGGAGATCGCCGAGGCCAACATCGCCGCGTTCCGCGCGGGCTGGAACTTCGGCGAGACGACGGAGGACTTCGCGGTCTCCTATGAGGTCGCGCCGGCGGCCAAGGCCTTCCCCGTCGGCACCTACCGGAACATCTCCGGCAACCTCGCCCTGTCCTACGGCCTGATCACGGCGTCCCGGCAGGCGGATCTGCCGCTGTTCCTGGGGTCGTACCCGATCACGCCGGCCTCGGACATCCTGCACGAGCTGAGCAAGCACAAGAACTTCGGTGTGCGCACCTTCCAGGCCGAGGACGAGATCGCGGGCATCGGCGCGGCGCTGGGCGCGGCGTTCGGCGGTTCGCTGGCGGTGACCACGACGAGCGGCCCCGGTGTCGCCCTGAAGAGCGAGACGATCGGTCTGGCGGTCTCGCTGGAGCTGCCCCTGCTGGTGGTGGACATCCAGCGCGGCGGCCCGTCGACGGGTCTGCCGACCAAGACGGAGCAGGCCGACCTGCTCCAGGCGATGTACGGCCGCAACGGCGAGGCGCCGGTACCGGTGGTCGCGCCGAGGACCCCGGCCGACTGCTTCGACGCGGCTCTGGAGGCGGCGCGGATCGCGCTGACGTACCGCACGCCGGTGATGCTGCTGTCGGACGGTTACCTGGCCAACGGCTCCGAGCCGTGGCGCATCCCGGACCTGGAGGAGCTGCCCGACCTGCGGGTGCGGTTCGCCTCCGGCCCGAACCACACGCTGGAGGACGGCACCGAGGTCTTCTGGCCGTACAAGCGGGACCCGCAGACCCTGGCCCGGCCGTGGGCGATCCCGGGCACCCCGGGCCTGGAGCACCGCATCGGCGGCATCGAGAAGCAGGACGGCACGGGCAACATCTCCTACGACCCGGCCAACCACGACTTCATGGTCCGCACCCGGCAGGCCAAGGTCGACGGCATCGACGTCCCCGACGTCGAGGTCGACGACCCGCACGGCGCGAGGACGCTGGTCCTCGGCTGGGGTTCGACCTACGGCCCGATCACGGCGGCGGTACGGCGGCTGCGCACGGCCGGCGAGTCCATCGCCCAGGTCCACCTGCGCCACCTCAACCCCTTCCCGCGCAACCTCGGCACGGTCCTGAAGGGCTACGACAAGGTGGTGATCCCCGAGATGAACCTGGGGCAGCTCGCCACCCTCATCCGAGCGAAGTACCTGGTCGACGCCCACTCCTACAACCAGGTCAACGGCATGCCGTTCAAGGCGGAACAGCTCGCCGCGGCGCTGAAGGAGGCCATCGATGACTGACGCCACCAACGGGCTGCTCCAGCTGGTCCCCAAGGCCGAGGCCAAGCAGTCGATGAAGGACTTCAAGTCGGACCAGGAGGTGCGCTGGTGCCCGGGCTGCGGTGACTACGCGATCCTCGCCGCCGTGCAGGGCTTCATGCCGGAACTGGGCCTGGCCCGGGAGAACATCGTCTTCGTCTCCGGCATCGGCTGCTCCTCCCGCTTCCCGTACTACATGAACACCTACGGGATGCACTCCATCCACGGCCGCGCCCCCGCCATCGCGACGGGCCTGGCCTCCTCCCGCCGGGACCTGAGCGTGTGGGTCGTCACCGGCGACGGCGACGCGCTGTCCATCGGCGGCAACCACCTGATCCACGCCCTGCGCCGCAACGTCAACCTGAAGATCCTGCTGTTCAACAACCGGATCTACGGCCTGACCAAGGGCCAGTACTCGCCGACCTCCGAGGTCGGCAAGATCACCAAGTCGACGCCGATGGGCTCGCTGGACGCGCCGTTCAACCCGGTGTCGCTGGCCATCGGCGCGGAGGCCTCCTTCGTGGCCCGCACGATCGACTCCGACCGCAAGCACCTGACCGAGGTGCTGCGCGCCGCCGCCGACCACCCGGGCACGGCGCTGATCGAGATCTACCAGAACTGCAACATCTTCAACGACGGCGCGTTCGACGCCCTGAAGGACAAGCAGCGGTCCGAGGAGGCGCTGATCCGGCTGGAGCACGGGCAGCCGATCCGCTTCGGGGCCGACGGGGCCAGAGGCGTCGTCCGCGACCGGCGGACCGGCGACCTGAAGGTGGTGACCGTGACCCCGGAGAACGAGGCGGACGTCCTGGTGCACGACGCCCACTCCGCGTCCCCGACCACGGCCTTCGCCCTGTCCCGGCTGGCCGACCCGGACACCCTGCACCACACCCCGGTCGGGGTGTTCCGCTCGGTCGAACGGCCGGTGTACGACGTTCAGATGGCCGAGCAGCTCGACACCGCGATCGAGCAGAAGGGCAAGGGCGACCTGGGCGCGCTGCTGGCGGGCGGGGACACCTGGACGGTCGTCGGCTAGCCCGTACGCCCGCGTGTGATCACGAGGCCCGGGACCGCGCGTCCCGGGCCTCGTCGTATGCCCGGCGGGCACCGAGCACGTCGTCCATGCGCTGCTCGGTCCACAGCGCCAGCGCCCGCACCTGCTCCGCCGCCTCGCGGCCCAGCCCGGTCAGGGAGTAGTCGACGCGCGGCGGGATGACGGGCTTGGCGTCCCGGTGGACGAGACCGTCGCGCTCCAGCGTCTGGAGGGTCTGCGTGAGCATCTTCTCGCTGACGCGGCCGATCGCCCGGCGCAGTTCGCTGAAGCGGTACGGGCGGTCGAGAAGCTGGATGAGCACCAGCACGCCCCAGCGGCTGGTGACGTGCTCCAGGACCAGGCGGTGGGGGCACATGGCCTCGCCGTCGCCCTTCCCCTCACTAACCGACATGTATGTACCTTACTTCAAAGTGGGTACTTACCGATAGTTAGCGCTTCTCCTAGGGTTAGCGGCATACGCAGTCGAGAAGGAGAACGCAGACCATGAGCATCGTCGTCACCGGAGCCACCGGACACCTCGGCCGGCACGTCGTGGAGCAGCTGCTGGAGAAGGTCCCGGCGGAGCGGATCACCGCCGTCGTACGGGACGAGGCGAAGGCCGCCGATGTCGCGGCCCGCGGCGTGCGGCTGGCCGTCGCCGACTACAACGCGCCCGAGACCTTCGACGGCGTGTTCGCCGCCGGCGACAAGGTGCTGCTGATCTCCGGCAACGAGTTCGACAAGGGCCGGGTGGGCCAGCACACCGTCGTCATCGAGGCGGCCAGGGCGGCCGGCGTGGCGCTGCTCGCCTACACCAGCGCCCCCGGCGGTCTGACGGCCGCGCTGGCGGACGACCACCGGGCGACCGAGGAGGTGCTGCTCGCCTCCGGCCTGCCCTACAGCCTGCTGCGCAACGGCTGGTACCACGAGAACTACACGGAGAACCTGGCGCCGGTGCTGGAGCACAACGCGGTCGTCCAGGCCGCCGGCGAGGGCCGGGTCTCCTCGGCCTCCCGCGCCGACTACGCCGCCGCGGCGGTCGCGGTGCTGACCGGCGAGGGCCACGAGAACACCACGTACGAGCTGGGCGGCGACGAGGCGTGGAGCTTCGCCGAGTACGCGGCCGAGCTGAGCCGGCAGACCGGCAGGGAGATCGTCTACAACGCGGTCCCGGTGGAGACCCTCACCGACATCCTGACCGGTGCCGGGCTGCCCGCTCCGCTGGCCGGGATCCTGGCCGGCGTGGACGTCTCGATCGCGCGGGGCGAGCTGGTCGTCTCCTCCGGCGACCTGTCCCGGCTGATCGGCCGCCCGACCACCCCGCTGGCGGAGGCCGTCACGGCCGCACTGAAGGGCTGACGCGCACTCCCGCCCGGCTGTCATGACCGTATGGCAATACGGGCATGACAGGCGGTGGCCTGCGGCGCTACCTTCGTTCTCGTGCGTCCAGGGAGGACGCGCGCGAGAAGGAGGGTCCGTGGCCGGGACGTCCGATGGTGAGCACCGCATAGGCCTGCTGAACGGCTTCGCCGCCTACGGGATGTGGGGGCTGGTCCCCCTGTTCTGGCCGCTGCTCAAGCCCGCCGGTGCCGTGGAGATCCTGGCCCACCGCATGGTGTGGTCCCTGGTGTTCGTCGCCGTCGCGCTGCTCTTCGTACGGCGCTGGGCCTGGGCCGGCGAGCTGCTGCGCCAGCCCCGGCGGCTCGGCCTGGTCGCCGTGGCGGCCGCCGTCATCACCGTGAACTGGGGCGTCTACATCTGGGCGGTGAACGCCGGGCACGTCGTCGAGGCCTCGCTCGGCTACTTCATCAACCCGCTGGTCACCATCGCGATGGGCGTGCTGCTCCTGAAGGAGCGGCTGCGGCCCGTGCAGTGGGCGGCGGTCGGGATCGGCCTCGCCGCCGTCCTCGTGCTGACCGTCGGCTACGGCCGACCGCCGTGGATCTCCCTCTGTCTCGCCTTCTCCTTCGCCGTCTACGGGCTGGTCAAGAAGAAGGTCGGCCTCGGCGGCGTCGAGTCGCTGACCGCCGAGACCGCGATCCAGTTCCTGCCGGCGCTCGGCTATCTGCTGTGGCTGACCGCGCACGGCGAGGCCAGCTTCGTGAACGACGGCACCGGACACGCCGTCCTGCTCGCCTCCACCGGCGTCGTCACCGCCCTGCCCCTGGTCTGCTTCGGCGCGGCGGCGATCCGCGTGCCGCTGTCCACGCTGGGCCTGCTGCAGTACCTGGCCCCGCTCTTCCAGTTCCTGCTCGGCATCCTCTACTTCCACGAGGCCATGCCGCCCGAGCGGTGGGCCGGGTTCACGCTGGTCTGGCTGGCGCTCATCCTGCTGACCGGCGACGCGCTGCGCGCCTCGCGACGGCCGGCCCGGCTCGCCGTACCGGCGGCCCGCACGGTCGAGACGCCCGCGTCGGCGCGGGCGGACGTCTGACGCCGGCGCCGGCTCGGCGGACGTTGCGACCGGCGGGGCCGAAGCGGGCCCTTCCGCCGGTGACTGCGGCTATAAGTGGGACGCATGACCACACAGGCACCCGCCCCGCTGCACTGGAAACTCGTCATCGACGCCGCCGACCCGCACGCGCAGGCCGACTTCTGGGCCGCCGCGCTGCACTACACGGCCGAGGACAACAGCGCCCTCGTCGAACGGCTGCTGTCCGCCGGCGCGCTGTCCGGGGAGGCCACCGTCGAGTACCACGGGCGGGCCGCCTTCCGTGACCTGATCGCCGTACGGCACCCGGACGACCCGTACGACCCCGAGACCGGCACCGGGCTCGGACGGCGGCTGCTGTTCCAGCGGGTGCCGGAGCCGAAGGCGGGGAAGAACCGGCTCCACCTCGACCTCCACGTGGGCCCGGAGCGGCGCGCGGACGAGGTGACACGCCTTCAGGCGCTGGGCGCCCGCGTGCTGCGGGAGGTGAAGGAGCCCGCGGGTCAGTGGGTGCTGATGGCCGACCCGGAGGACAACGAGTTCTGCGTGCAGTAGGCCCGGCTCCCGCGCGCGGGGGCGGTCACGCCCGCGCCGCCGCCTTGGCCGCGCGGTCGGTCAGGCGGACCATGCGGGCACGGGCGGACTCCAGCGGGCGCGGATCGTCCGCGGCGGGGCCCGGCTCGGCGCTCAGGTCCGTCCACAGGTCGATCAGGTCGCGGCCGAGCCGCAGCCCCTCCTCGGGATCGCGCACCGCACGCCACGCGGTGGCCGCGCTCTGCACGTTGCCGTAGGCGGCCTCCCCGTCCCGCGCCTGGCGGCGCAGCCGGGCGAGGTCCAGGGACAGCCGGAAGGCGCGGACCGGGTCACCGGCCAGGTAGGCGATGTAGGCGGACAGTTCACGCAGGTGGAGGACCTCGGCGTGGCCCGGGCCGAACACGGCGGACGCCTCGGCGAGGGTCCGGTCGGCCAGCTCCGCCGCCGCGTCGATACGGCCCGCCCGCACGGCCTCGTTGATACGGCCCATCGGCTCGCTCAGCAGCTCCGCACCCTCGGCGGTCTCGGTCAGCGGCCCGTCCCCGAGCACCTCCTCGGCGACCGCGTCGAACCCGCGGGCCGGGGTCGGGGTGGCGGTGGTGGCAGGGGCGGGGGCGGCCAGGTCCGACGGGACGGCGGTGAGCGGCGCCGACGGTACGGCCGCAGCCAGGGCCGGGGCAGCCGGGGGTCGGACGGCGGGAGCCGGGGTGGCGTGGACCTGGGAGGCGGAAGTCGGGGTGGCGGGAGTCGGGGTGGCGGGGGCCTGTGTGGTCGGGGCGGGCTCGGTCATCACGGGCGCCGGGCCGAACTGCCCGGTCGGGGCCTGCACGGTGCCCGGCGGCACGGTCCCCGGCCGCCGGTCCGGCGCGGCCAGCCGCATGGGCTTGCCCGTCATCCGGCTGGAGCCGTCCGCCGCGACCTCCAGGGGGACGACCCAGCCCGCGCGGTCGTCGTGGATGGTCGCCCGTACGGGGGTACCGAGGCTGATGGCCAGCCGCTGGAGGTGGTTCAGCACGGCCTGCTGGATCTCCTCGCCCGGCGCCGCCGCGACCGGCGTCCCGCCGACCGACGCGGAGCCCGCGCCGAACACCCGGACGGGCACCGCCGTCGGGTGCTCCACGGGCTGCGGTGCCCGCTTCTTCTCGAAGCTGAGTCCAGCCATCGGTGTTCCTCACTCCCCCGGCGTCGCGATCCGGTCGTACGCGTCCTGCCACCAGTGTGTCGCCTGCCTCCCGGCTTCCACGTCACCGCGACGTCACAGCCTCGCACCAGCCGTACCCTGAACCCACTGGCGCGATTTGCTTGCACATGCATAAAATGCACACGCCTTTAGTGGTACGACAACACGCACCTGGGGGATCCATGAACCGCCGCTTCCTCTTCGTCCTGGGCAGCGCCCGCCCGGACGGCAACACCGAACTGCTGGCCCGCGCGGCCGCCGAGCAGTTGCCCGCAGAGGCCGAGCAGCAGTGGGTCCGCCTCGCCGACCACCCACTGCCCGACTTCGTGGACCGGCGCCACGACAGCGACCACGTACGGCCGGCGGCGGACACGACCACCGGCCTGCTGCTGGACGCCACGCTCGCGGCGACGGACATCGTGATCGCCTCGCCGCTGTACTGGTACTCGGTCTCCAGCCTCACCAAGCGGTACCTGGACCACTGGTCGGGCTGGCTGCGCACCCCCGGCATCGACTTCAGGGCGGCGATGGCCGGCCGCACCCTGTGGGGCGTCGCCGCGCTGGCGGACCACGAGCCGTCCGTCGCCGATCCGTACGCGGGCACCCTCAACAACTCGGCCGCCTACCTGAAGATGCGCTTCGGCGGGGTCCTGCTGGGCAACGGCAGCGGGCCCGGCGACGTACGCAAGGACACCGAGGCGCTGACCCGCGCGAAGACGTTCTTCGCCCAGGAGGCGCCCCTCGCGCGCTTCCCGTACGAGACCGCCCAGGCGGGGGCTAGGCGTTGATGTCCTTCGCCGTGAACCGGGCCCAGGCCGCCGAGCCGAACACGGCCGCGTACAGGGCCTGGAGGCCGAGGTTCTTCACCAGGTCGTCCCAGTAGACGGGGTCGCGCATCAGGTCGGCGAAGGACAGCCAGTAGTGCGGGAACAGGTAGGGCTGCACGGCGTGCAGCTGGGGTATCTGGTCGACGATCTGCACGGTGATGAGCAGCCCGACCGTGGTCGCCATCGCCGCGATACCGCTGTGGGTGAGGGTCGACACGAACAGGCCGAGGGCCGCCACACCGACCAGTGAAGCCGCGACGACCAGGGCGATCAGCAGGGCGCGCCCGAGTCCCTCGGCCAGGCCGATCCGGGTGCCGGAGATCGTCGTCAGCTCGCCCATGGGGAACAGCAGCGCGCCGACGAGCAGCGCCGAGACCGTGACGACCAGGGTGGCCAGCAGACAGAAAGCCAGCACGGTCACGTACTTGGCGAGCAGCAGCCGGGTGCGGCCGGCCGGGGCGACCAGCAGATAGCGCAGGGTGCCCGCGCCCGCCTCCCCGGCGATCGCGTCGCCCGCGACGACACCGACCGCCATCGGCAGGAAGAACGGCAGGGTCGCGGCGAGCGCGGTGAACACCAGGAACAGCCCGTTGTTGGTGATCTGCGTGATGAACGCCGGCCCCTCGCCGTGCCCGCCGCCGACCGTCCCGCCGCCCTGTGTCTCGATCCGCACCGCGGTCCCGACCAGCACCGGCACCGCGGCCAGCACCCCGAGCAGGGCGATGGTGCGCCAGCGGCGGACGGTGGTGACCAGCTCGCTGCGCAGCAGCCCGAGGGTCCACAGGGGTTTCGGCCGGCGCGCGGCACCCGCCTGGAGCACGTCAGCCCGCGACATCGAAGCCCTCCCCCGTCAGTGCCACGAACGCGTCTTCCAGCGAGGCCCGTTCGAGTGTCAGACCGCGGACGCGGACGCCCGCGGTGACCAGGGCCGCGGTCACCTCGGCGAGGTCCCGCCCGGGTGGTTCGCCGGTGACCCGGTCGCCGTCGGCGGCCACGTCCCCGACTCCCAGCTCCTTCAGCACACGGGCCGCCTCGGCCCCGTCCGGGGTCGTCACCACCAGCCGGCCGCGCGCCCCGGCCGCCAGCTCGGCCACCGCGCCCTGGACGACGAGCCGGCCCTGCGCCATGACCGCCGCGTGGGTGCAGACCTGCTCGATCTCGTCCAGGAGGTGGGAGGAGAGGAAGACGGTCGTACCGTCGGCGGCCAGCTCCCTGATCAGGGTGCGGATCTCCCGCATGCCCTGCGGGTCGAGGCCGTTGGTGGGCTCGTCCAGGACGAGCAGTCTGCGCGGCTGGAGCAGCGCGGCGGCCAGCCCCAGGCGCTGCTTCATGCCGAGCGAGTACGCCTTGGCCTTCTTGCCCGCGGCGGCCGCGAGGCCGACCCGGTCCAGTGCCGCGGCGACCCGGGCGCGCCGGGTGCGCGGGTCGGCGGTCGGGTCGGCGGCGTCGTAGCGCAGCAGGTTGTCCCGGCCGGAGAGGAAGCCGTACAGGGCGGGGCCCTCGATGAGCGCGCCGACCTGGGGGAGGACCGTACGGGCCGCCCGGGGCATGGGCCGGCCGAGCAGCCGGGCCGTGCCCGCGGTCGGCTCGATCAGGCCCATCAGCATGCGGATCGTGGTGGTCTTGCCCGAGCCGTTCGGGCCGAGGAAGCCGAAGACGCTGCCCGCCGGGACGGTCAGGTCGAGACCGTCCACGGCGAGCTGTCCGCCGCGGTAGCGCTTGGTGAGTCCGCGCGTGTCGATCACGGGCAGTTCGTCCATCGGCTCCCCCTCGATCCGTGTTCCCGTGAAGGGTCAACGTGCGGTCACGCTCCGTAGTGCCCGGACGGGGTCACTTTTCCGCGTCGGCCGCCTTCACCAGGGCGTCCTTGGTCACCGCGCCGGCGTACACCTTGCCGTCGTCGGTGATCAGGGCGTTGACCAGGCGGGTGGAGAAGACCGTGCCCTTGCCGAACTTCCCGGAGACCTTGTCACCGATCGAGCCCAGGAAGCCGCCGAGGTCGCCGCCGCGGGAGCCGGTGGGCAGGCCGCCCTCGGCGCCGGTGTCGAAGGTGGCGACGGACGTCCAGCCCTTGCCGAGGACCTTCGGCCCGTCCTTGCCCTCCAGGCCGCCTGCGAGGCCCTCGCCGTGCTTCGGGGCGTGCCCGGGCGCCTCGGCCCCGTCCTTGTCCTCGGTGACCTTCGCGCCCTTGGGCGGGGTGAAGTCGAAGGTGGAGGCGGCCGGCTTGGCGAAGGACACCTGGGTGAAGCCGGCGTCGAGCACGGCGGCGCCGCCGCTCTTCGGGGTGAGCGTGAACTTCAGCGGCAGGCCCGTCTTCGCGTCGACGGCGATGCTGATCGCGCCGACCGTGGTGCCGGACTGCCTGGGCTGGATGAGCAGCTTGTAGGCGTCGCGCCCGGCGACCTGCGCGGTGCCGTCGACGGTGACGGACGTGGTGTCGTCCACCGACTTCAGGGCCTCGTCGGCGAAGTCCTTGGGGGTGGCCGGCGGCTCGGCCCGGTGGTCCTTGCCGGAGTCGGGCGTGGTGGAGTGGTGGACCTGGTTGCTCTTGCTGTCGTAGCCCCAGACGTCCTTGCCGTCGTGGATGAGGCTGTACTCGGCGCCGCTCTCCAGGAGGGACAGTTTCTGCCGGTCGGGGCCGTCGGCGGCGACGCGCAGGGTGTGCGTGCCGGAGACCAGTTCGGTGAGCTTGGCCTGCGGGTCGGCGGCGGAGTCGTCGCCGGAGCCGCCCCGGCCCTCGCCGGAGAGCAGGCCCTTCTCCAGGCCGCCGAGGTCGGGCAGGCCGAGGTCGGTGCTGACCTTCACGGTGCCGGACAGCTGCTGCACGTCCGACTTCGCGATCTTGTTGATGAGCTGCTGTGCGCTGATCTTCGGCAGGTCGGGGTCGCCGGAGTCGGCGAGCGCCGGGACCAGCCCGATCGTGGCCGCCGCCACTCCCACCACCGCGACCGGGACGGCGTACCGGGCGGCCTTGCGCCGACCGGAGCGCGGGTCCTCGTCCCGCGCGGAGCCCACTGCGTCGTCGGATTCGTACGGTGCCATGTGTGCCTTACCTCCGTCGTCGGCGGCGGCTGTCCTCACGCTGGTCCGCTGGTCCGCTGGTCCACCTGAGCCGCCATTCTCACCCGAATCGGTGAGGAGTGGTGATTTCCGTGGTTCCCATCTGACCAAATCGGCCGTGAGGAAGCGTCAGCCCTCGGAGCCAACTCCGTGTACGCCTGCGGTATGACACACGGCGGCGGCATCTCCACCCGACCCGTAGGGGTCGGGACGGCGCCGCCGCCCGTACGTGGTCCGGCCGGGTCAGCCGGCGCGGTGCACGACCGCGTCGCACAGCTCCAGCAGCGCGGCCTTGGCGTCGCACTCGCGCAGCGGGGCGAGCGCGGCCCGCGCCTCCTCCGCGTACCGCACGGTGTCCCGGCGGGCCTGCTCCAGCGCGGGGTGCGCGCGCAGCGCGGCCAGCGCCTCGGCGAGCCGGGCGTCGTCGCTGAGGTCGGAGTCGAGCAGCTCGCACAGCGCGACGTCCTCGGGCAGGCCCAGCCGGGCGGCGCGCTCGCGCAGCCGGAGCACCGGCAGGGTGGGGATGCCCTCGCGCAGGTCGGTGCCCGGGGTCTTGCCGGACTCGTGGGAGTCGGAGGCGATGTCCAGGACGTCGTCCGCGAGCTGGAAGGCGACCCCGAGCCGTTCGCCGTACTGGGTGAGGACGTCGACGACCGTCTCGTCGGCGCCGGACATCATCGCGCCGAACCGGCACGACACGGCCACCAGGGAGCCCGTCTTGCCGCCGAGCACGTCCAGGTAGTGCTCGACCGGGTCGCGTCCGTCCGAGGGACCCGCGGTCTCCAGGATCTGACCGGTGACCAGCCGCTCGAACGCCAGGGCCTGCACCCGGACCGCCTCGGGGCCGAGGTCGGCGAGGATCTGGGAGGCGCGGGCGAACAGGAAGTCGCCGGTGAGGACCGCGACGGAGTTGCCCCAGCGGGTGTTGGCGCTGTCCACCCCCCGTCGTACGGCCGCCTCGTCCATGACGTCGTCGTGGTACAGCGTGGCCAGGTGGGTCAGCTCCACCACCACGGCCGACGGTACGACGCCGGGCGCGTACGGGTCGCCGAACTGGGCCGCGAGCATCACGAGGAGTGGCCGGAAACGCTTCCCTCCGGCGCGTACGAGGTGCTGCGCGGCCTCCGTGATGAACGGGACCTCGCTCTTGGTGGCCTCGAGCAAGCCTTCCTCGACAGCCGCCAATCCGGCCTGGACATCGGCTTCCAGAGCCTGGTCCCGCACGCTCAGCCCGAACGGCCCGACGACGGTCACGAGGGGTCTCCTGTCTGCTGGTGTCTGCTGGCGATTACACGGTTTGTCGATAGGTCGCTGCCATCACTCAAGTCAGCGTATCCGGTCCCTGTTCGATCACCGATAGCGCCCACCGGTCCAGCCCGGGCGGTATCGGATCATGACCGACATAGGGGTGATCACATAATAAGAAGGGACATTTATCCCCTTAACAGTAATTCGGGCATTCCACCGCAACCTCTCCGCTCCTTTTTGGCCACCCCTTACTACGTCGCCCACTACGACAACGACACACCCCGTACCCCGGATTCCACCACCACCCCGACTTCCCTCCTCAATCCCCCTAATCCCCCATGTCTGATTTGAAGCAGTTTGCTATTTCGTGAGTTGGCTCACGTTCCCCCTCCACCCGACCCACCCTCAGAAGGCCCTGGGAGCCCTTGTCCTGTCGGCGAGTTGAGGATTGGCAACCGCAAAGGATCAAGCACCCCATACGGCATCGATCAAGGTCAAATCGCATGTTGTGTGAATCCGGTACTTGTTCCCGACATGTGCTCTCGCATACGTTCCGGGCCGTCGGGCGGACGCCGAATCCTGCCGCCGCCCGCGTAACCCATCGACGAACTCATTCGTACGGCAGGAGCGGGGGACCCAGGTAAGCCGCCAGGCCGGACGGCACACGCCGCACCGGTACGGCTCGGGGTGAAGTCGTGCCTCTTCCAGGGCACGGCCGGGCACCTCCCCGCCCGAACCCGACAGCTCACCTCGCAGGCGCCGGAGAGGAACACCCCTATGTCTGCTGCCGCTCAGCCCCGCCGCACCCGCCTCGTCCGCGCCCTCGCCGCCGTCGGCACCGGCGTCGCCGTCCTCGCCCTGCCGCTGATCGGCGCGACCGGCGCCTCCGCGGCCACCGGCACCACCACGACGGCCGCCACCACCACCGCCGGATACCCGAACAACCTGGACGGCTGGATCCGCGAGTCGCTCGCGATCATGGCCGAGAAGCACATCCCGGGCACCTACAACGGCATCTACCGCAACATCATCCGCGAGTCCTCGGGCAACCCGAACGCCATCAACCTCTGGGACTCCAACGCCGCCAAGGGCATCCCGTCCAAGGGCCTGCTCCAGGTGATCGACCCGACGTTCAACGCGTACCACGTCGCCGGAACGTCGTTCAACATCTACGACCCGGTCGCGAACATCACCGCCGCCTGCAACTACGCGGCCGCGCGGTACGGCTCGATCGACAACGTGTTCGGCGCGTACTGACCGGCCCGGGGCCGCGCCCGGCACCCCTGATGTCCCGGTCAGCCGGCCGGGAAGAGTCCTTCGAGGACGACGGCGACGCCGTCGTCCTCGTTCGACAAGGTGATCTCGTCGGCCACCGCCTTCAGTTCGGGATGCGCGTCGGCCATGGCGACACCGCGCGCGGCCCAGTCGAACATCGGGATGTCGTTGGGCATGTCGCCGAAGGCGAGGGCCCGGTCGGCACCGATCCCCAGCCGCTCGGCGGCCAGCGCCAGCCCGGTCGCCTTCGTCACCCCGCTCGGCTGGAGCTCCACGGTGCCGGGCCCGGACATGGTGACCGTCGCCAGCGAGCCCACCGCCGCGCGCGCCACCGCCGCCAACTCGTCGTCCGACAGGGTGGCGTGCCGCAGCAGCACCTTGCTGATGGGCTCCGTCCACAGGTCGTCGCGCCGGCCGACGCACACCGCGGGCAGCGTCGGATGGGGCATCCGGTAGCCGGGCTCGATCAGCGTGAGCCCGTCGACGCCGTCCTGGTCGACCGCCGCGTAGACCTGCCCCACCTCCGCCTCGATCTTGCCGAGCGCGGTCTCGGCCAGCTCCCGGTCAAGCCGGACCGACCACAGCAGACGGTCGGTCCCGGCGTCGTAGACCTGTGCCCCCTGCCCGCACACCGCGAGCCCCGCGCAGCCGAGGTCCGCGAGCAGCGCCCGTACCCGCGGCGCCGGGCGGCCCGTCACCACCAGGTGCCGGGCACCGGCCCGCGCCACCCGCGCGAGCGCGGCGAGCGACCGGTCGGAGACGGTGTCGTCGCCGCGCAGCAGCGTCCCGTCCAGGTCAGTGGCGATCAGTGCATATGCCGGGGTGGGTGCCATGATCAGAGAATACGGACACCGCACCCCGCCGACTCACCTCTCGATCCACGCACTTACGTGCTGCCGCGCCCCAAGTCGCGTGCACAGCAGGCCCGATGGCGAACCCTCCGCGACTCCCCGGCTCAACCGTGGGCCGTGGCCGGGCGCTTGGGCAGCGCGTGCAGACCGCCGGCGCCGGCCTGCACGGGCACTCTTCAGACGACTCTTCCGACGCTGTGCGAGCAACCTGTCGAGCCTCGCGTGAGGCACTGCCCAAGACATGCGGGTGGGACGTAACGTGTGGCCCGACCACATGGAACGCAGTGCCATGCATGGCCCGGATGAGAGTGAGGCAGCACCCCATGCCCCCCTTCGACGTCCCCGAGGGCGACCCCTTCGGTCCGCACAACCTCCCCTATGGCGTGTTCTCGCCCTCCGGCAGCACGGAGCGGAGGATCGGTGTCCGCCTCGGGAACCACGTCCTCGACGCGGGCGCCGCGGCCGCCGCGCTCGGCTCGCCCCACCAGGCGGTGCTCGCCCGGCCCACCCTCAACCCGCTGCTGGCCGCCGGCCGCGCCACCTGGTCGGACGTGCGGCGTGCCGTCACCTCCTGGGTCACGGACCCGGCGCACCGCGAGGCCGTCGAGCCGCTCTTCCACCCCCTGTCCGAGGTGACCCTGCACCTGCCCTTCGAGGTCGCGGACTACGTCGACTTCTACGCCTCGGAGAACCACGCCCGCAACGTCGGCCAGATCTTCCGCCCGGACGCCGAGGACTCCCTCACCCCCAACTGGAAGCACCTGCCGATCGGCTACCACGGCCGCTCCGGCACGGTGGTCGTCTCCGGCACGGACGTCGTACGGCCCTCCGGGCAGCGCAAGGGCCCGGGCGACCCCGCGCCCGTCTTCGGCCCCTCGGTCCGGCTGGACATCGAGGCCGAGGTCGGCTTCGTCGTGGGCGTACCGTCGCGGCTGGGCAGCCCGGTCGCGCTCGGCGACTTCCGGGAGCACGTCTTCGGGCTGTGCCTGCTGAACGACTGGTCCGCGCGGGACATCCAGGCCTGGGAGTACGTCCCGCTCGGCCCGTTCCTCGGCAAGTCCTTCGCGACCTCGGTGTCGGCATGGATCACCCCGCTGGAAGCACTGGAGCACGCGCGCGTGGCGCCCCCCGAGCGCACCCACCCGCTGCTGCCCTACCTGGACGACTCGGCGCCCGACGCCGAACCCGACGGCTACGACCTGCGCATCTCCGTCGCGATCAACGGCCATGTGGTCTCCGAGCCGCCGTTCTCCACCATGTACTGGACCGCCGCCCAGCAGCTCGCCCACATGACGGTGAACGGCGCCTCCCTGCGCACGGGCGACCTGTACGGCTCGGGCACGGTCAGCGGCCCCGCCGAGGACCAGCGCGGCTCGCTGCTGGAGCTGACCTGGAACGGCCGCGATGCCCTCGAACTCCCCGACGGCAAGCGGACCTTCCTGGAGGACGGTGACGTGGTGACGCTGTCGGCATGGGCCCCCGGCGCGGACGGGCGCCGGGTCGGGCTGGGCGAGGTGACCGGGCAGATCGTGGCGGGGTGACCCGCGGGCTGGCGGTGCCGGAGTCCCTCCGGGCTGTGCACCGAGGTCGGCGCGCGTGGCGGCCTTCGGGCTGCGCCCGCCGGCATCGGCGCGCGCGTGGCGCCGCGGAAATCGGCCACGCGCGCGTGCCGGTGCGGGCCGGCACCGTCGGGCACCCGGACCCGTCCGGTCCGCCCACGCGCGCGTGCCGCGGTGCGGCGGGATCGTCGCCGACACCTGACTCGGGGCGCCGGTCTTCGTCATACTGACGGGGACACGCACCACGCGCGAGCCGCCGCCGCGTGACGCGTGCCCCGCACCACCGACACCGCACACCTCTCCGACCAGGAACCGGAGCCCCGGCATGACCGTCTGCCTGCTCCTGCTGAGCGTCGTCGCCCTCACGGCCGCCGTACCGGCGCCGCGCGCGCTGACCCGTGCCGCCTGGCCCGAGCGGGACCCCGTGGTGGCGCTGTGGGTGTGGCAGTGCCTGGTCGCCACCGTCCTGCTGTGCTGCCTGACCGCGCTGGTCCTGGGCGCGGCGGCCGTCTTCCACACCGTCCGCGACCGCGTGTTCGCACCCGCACCGCCCGCCGTCACCGCCGCCTACGACCTGTCCACCGCGCCGGTGTGGGCCGCGGTGCTCACCATGCTGCTGGCCTGCGGGGCGGCCTGGACGACGGCGATGCTGGCCCGGGAACTCGTCGAGGCCCGCCGCAGCCGCGGCCAGGCCCGGGCGCACCTGCGCGAGCGCGCCCCCGAGCTGCCGGCCGGACTGCCCGCGGCCCGCGGGCCGATGCTGGTACTGGAGGACGAGTACCCGGACGCCTGGTGGATGCCGGGGCACCCGCCGCAACTGGTCGTCACCACGGGAGCGCTGCACCGCCTCACCGATCTCCAGCTGGACGCCGTCCTCACCCACGAGCGCGGACACGCCCGCGCCCACCACGACTGGCTGCTGCACCTGTCCACCGCGCTCGCCACGGGCTTCCCGCGCGTGCCGCTCTTCGCCCACTTCTGCGACCAGACGCACCGTCTGGTCGAACTGGCCGCCGACGACACGGCGTCCCGGCGCTGCGGGCACCTCACCACGGCCCTCGCCCTGATCGAGCTGAACCAGCACCGGGGCGTCCTCTCCTGCGACTCCAGCCGCCGCCTCCTGGGCGAGCGCGTCGACCGCCTGCTGGAGCCCCCGCCGCGGCTGCTGCGCCGGCACCGGGCCCTGACGACGACCGTGGCCGCGCTGGTGCCGCTGCTGCCCCTGCTGATCACGTTCGCTCCGGGGCTGACGGCACTGTCCTGACCGACCCCGCGGGGTGGCAGATCTTGCCCCACCGAACGAAAACGCCCAGCTCAGCGGCTTGCTCCAGATATCCGCAGCTGGCGCAACACTCCAGCAACACGCCATTTCCTACCGCGTAGGTATGGTTTCAGCCATGCCACCCACCGACCGCCCCCGAGACCATGCCGGGCAGGGCGCCGCGAGTACCGTCGCCGCCCACCGCGCACGGCGCCGGCTGCGTGCGGACCGGGCCCGGCAGCTCGCCGACCTGCTGCGCCGCCAGATCCTCACCGGCGCCTTCCAGGACGGCACCCTCCCTCACGAGTCCACCCTCGCCACCGACTACCGCGCCTCCCGCAACACCGTCCGCCAAGCCCTGGACCTGCTCCGGGCCGAGGGCCTGGTGGACCGGCTGCCCGGAGTCGGCACCGTCGTCGTCGCCCGGAAATACCCGCACGGGCTCGACCGTCTGATGGGCCTCGCGGAAACCCTCCGCGAACACGGCCGCGTCACCAACGAGGTCCGCACCATGGGCCCCGCCCCCGCACCCGTCCCCGTGGCCGAACGCCTCCGCGTCCCGGCCGGCGCCGACGTCCTGTACATCGAACGCCTGCGCCGCCTGAACGGCCTCCCGCTCTCCCTCGACCTCACCTACATCCCGCTCGACATCGGCACCGCCCTGCTCGGCGCCGACCTGGAGAACACCGATGTCTTCCGCCTCCTGGAAGCCATCACCGGCCAGCGCCTCGGCCACGCCGAGATCACCCTGGAGGCGGTGAACGCGGACGCCCACTCCGCGGCCGTACTCCAGGCCCCGCGCGGCGCCGCCGTGCTGATGCTGGAACGCCTCACACACCTCGCCGACGGCCGCCCCGTCGACCTGGAGTTCATCCGCTTCCGCGGCGACCGCATCACGATGAGCGGCCTGCTGCACCGGTCGTAACCGCCCCGCCTGCACATTCCCTGGAGACAGCCATGCCCTTGGCGCCCCAGCGGGCCGACGTGCCCGTGACCATCGACGAGTCGAAGTGCATCGACGGCTGCACCCTCTGCGTGGACATGTGCCCGCTGGACTCCCTCGCCATCGACGAGAGCAGCGGCAAGGCGTACATGCACGTCGACGAGTGCTGGTACTGCGGCCCCTGCGCGGCCCGGTGCCCCACCGGAGCCGTCACGGTCAACATGCCCTACCTGCTGCGGTGAGAGGTACACCCATCATGAAACGCACGACAGTCGCCCTGTCCGCCGCCGCACTCCTGCTGCCCCTGTCCGCCTGCGGCGGCAGCGCCGAGGCGGGCAGCGGCTCCACGGTCACCGTCACCGTCGGCTACCAGTCCAAGACCATCAACACCGTCACCGCCGGGACCCTGCTGCGCTCCCTCGGGTACTTCGAGAAGCAGCTCAACTCCCTGCACGACGGCCACACCTACAAGGTGGACTGGCAGGACTACGCCACCGGCGCCCCGATCACCGCCCAGATGACGGCCGGGAAGATCGACATCGGCTCGATGGGTGACTTCCCGCTGCTGCTCAACGCGGCCCGCGGCAAGCAGCTCGGCCGGCCGACCCATCTGGTCTCCGCCACCGGCTACAACCTGCGCGGCGGCCTCAACACCATCGTCACCGCACCTGACTCCTCGCTCACGTCGCTGAAGGACCTGAAGGGCAAGAAGGTCTCCACGAGCGTCGGCTCAGCCGCCGACGGCACCCTGGTACGGGCCCTGCAGCGAGCCGGCATCGACCCGGACAAGGGGATCTCCAAGCTCAACCAGCAGCCCGCCGTGGGGGCTTCGGCGCTGTCGGCCGGCAGCGTGGACGCGCTGTCCCAGTTCGTCGCCTGGCCGGGCCTGCTCGCCTTCCAAGGCAAGGCCAAGGCGCTCTACGACGGCGCCCAGCTGAAGCTGCCCACCTTCCACGGCGTCACCGCCCGCGAGGACTTCGCCCGGCAGCACCCGGCCGTCCTGGAAGCCTTCCTCAAGGCGCAGGCCCAGGCGACGGACTACCTCAACGGCCACCCTGTCACCGCGGCCGAGAAGGTCGCCGAGGCCACCGGCCTGCCCGCCGAGGTCGTGTACCTGTACAACGGCGCCCACGGCATCTCCACGTTCAGCCCGGCGCTCACCCCTCAGCTCGTCTCCGCCCTGAAGCAGGACGTGCCCGTGCTGAAGGCCGCCAAGCTGACCGGCGACATCGACGTGGACTCCTTCGTCGACGACCGGTACGTGAAGAAGGCCCTCGGCACGTCGTACACCAAGCGGCTCGCCGCGTCGCCCCCGCCGGCCGCGAGCGAGGCGTGGCCCAAGGGCAGCGAGAAGACCCTCTCCTACAAGTCCCCGAAGCAACTGCTGACCTACCTGGCCGCACACCAGGACGGCATCCGCGCCGCCTACGTGCCCGACTCCACCACCGGCACCCTCTGGTTCGCCGACAAGGCGGTCTGGGTGGCCGACGGCGACCGGCTGCTGCCCTTCGTCACCCCGGCCACCGCGCAGGACTATCTCTCCGCGCACGGCGGCGCCCGCACAGTGTCGTACCGCGAGGCTCTGGAGCGGGCCTCATGACCCGGCGCCCCCTGGCCCGGTATGCGCTGCGGGCGGTGTCCCTGACCGCCGCCCTCGGCGTGTGGCAGCTGCTGACCAGCCTGAACGTCGACCTGTGGCTGCGGTTCTCGCAGTTTCCGACGGTCACCGACGTGGCCCGCGCCTTCACCGACCGGCTCTCCGGCGACGACTACTGGACGGACCTCACCGACAGCCTCACCCGCATCCTGACCGGCTTCGTGCTGGCGGCCGTCCTCGGCGTGGCGACCGGTGTGCTCGTGGCCCGCTCCCGCCTGGCCGAGGACCTGCTCGGACCGGTGCTGGAGGTCGTCCGGCCGATCCCGGCGATCGCCCTCGTCCCGGTCGCGATCCTGCTGTTCCCCTCCAACGAACAGGGCATCGTCTTCATCACCTGCACCGCCGCCTTCTTCCCCGTGCTGGTCTCCACCCGGCACGCGGTCCGCGCGCTGAGCCCGGTCTGGGAGGAGGCGGTGCGCACCATGGGCGCCGGCCGACTCCGGATCCTCGGCTCGGTCGTGCTGCCGGGAGCCCTGCCCGGCATCTTCGGCGGGTTGTCGGTGGGCATCGGCGTGTCGTGGATCTGCGTGATCTCCGCCGAGATGATCTCCGGCCAGTACGGGGTCGGATACCGCACCTGGCAGGACTACACGGTGGTGAACTACCCCGGTGTCTTCGTCGGCATGGTCACGATCGGCGTGCTCGGCTGGATCACCTCCACGGCCGTGGAACTCCTCGGCCGCCGGCTGACCCGCTGGCTGCCCCGCACCTCGTACGTCCCCGGCGTGCGTCCCCGCGCGCCCCGGCCGCTCGCCGCCCCAGCCCGCCCCGACGGCGAGCCCGAGCAGCAGGCCGAGTCCGAGCAGCAGGGCCAGAACGACACCGAGGAGGCCCGTGATGAGCACCTCGTCTGAGACCGTCACTGCCCCCGCCGCGCCGGCACCGGAAGGCGTGCGCGGGACCCGGCTGGCTTTCCGGTCCGCCGTCCTCGGCCGCCCGGACGCGCCGGTGCTGTCAGGCGTCGACCTGGAGGTCGCCCCCGGCGAGATCCTCACCGTCGTCGGCCCTTCCGGCTGCGGCAAGTCCACGCTGCTGCGGACGCTCGCCGGGCTGCTGGCGCCGCTGGGCGGCACGGCCGAGGTGGACGGCGGCACGCTGACCGGGCCGTCGGCCGACCGCGCGCTGGTCTTCCAGGAGGACGCGCTGCTGCCCTGGCGCAGCCTGCGCGGAAACGTCGAACTCCCCCTGGCCATCAGGGGTGTCCCGCGTGCGGAGCGGCGTTCCCGGGCCGAGTCGTGGCTCGCGCGGGTCGGACTGAGCGAGCAGGCCGGGCAGTTGCCGCACCGGGTGTCCGGCGGGCAGCGCCAGCGCGCCCAGTTGGCCCGGGCCCTGGCGGACAGTCCGCGCGCGGTTCTCATGGACGAGCCCTTCGGCGCCCTGGACGCGCAGACCCGTTCCGGCATGCAGGACCTGCTGGTGGAGGTGTTGCGGGGCACGGGCGCGACCGTCGTGTTCGTCACGCACGACGTGGACGAGGCCCTTTTCCTCGGTGACCGTGTGGCCCTGCTCGGGTCGGGGCGGGTGTCCGCCGTGCGCGAGGTGCCGCGCCCCCGGGACCGTGCGGCCTTCGACGATCCGGCCCGTGTGGCGCTGCGCCGCGCCGTCCTCAGCTCGCTCGGCTCCTGAAAGGCATTCCGGTGACCACCCTCGCGCCCACCCCCCTGCAGATTCCCGCCGTCACCGACGCCGAGGAGCTGACCTGCGATGTCCTCGTCGTCGGCGGCGGCACCGCCGGCACCATGGCCGCCCTGACCGCCGCCGAGCGCGGTGCGAACGTCCTGCTGCTGGAGAAGGCCCACGTCCGGCACTCCGGCGCGCTCGCCATGGGCATGGACGGCGTCAACAACGCGGTCATCCCCGGCCGTGCCGAGCCCGACGACTACGTCGCCGAGATCACCCGCGCCAACGACGGCATCGTCGACCAGTCCACCGTCCGCCAGACCGCCACGCGCGGCTTCGCGATGGTGCAGCGGCTGGAGTCGTACGGGGTCAAGTTCGAGAAGGACGAGCACGGCGAGTACGCGGTCCGCCAGGTCCATCGCTCCGGCTCGTACGTACTGCCGATGCCAGAGGGCAAGGACGTCAAAAAGGTCCTGTACCGGCAGTTGCGGCGGCGCGAGATGCGGGAGCGGATCCGGATCGAGAACCGGGTGATGCCGGTCCGGGTCCTGACCGCCGGCGGTCGGGCCGTGGGTGCGGTCGGCTTCCACACCCGTACCGGCGCGTTCGTCACCATCCGCGCGGGCGCGGTGATCCTGGCGACCGGTGCCTGCGGCCGGCTCGGCCTGCCCGCCTCCGGTTACCTCTACGGCACCTACGAGAACCCGACCAACGCCGGTGACGGGTACGCCATGGCCTACCACGCGGGTGCCGAGCTGACCGGTATCGAGTGCTTCCAGATCAACCCGTTGATCAAGGACTACAACGGCCCGGCCTGCGCCTACGTCGCCAACCCGTTCGGCGGCTACCAGGTCAACCGGCACGGCGAGCGCTTCGTCGACTCCGACTACTGGTCGGGGCAGATGATGGCCGAGTTCGCCGCCGAGGTGGCCGGCGACCGGGGCCCGGTCTACCTCAAGCTCAGTCATCTGCCCGAGGAGTCGATCTCCGCCCTGGAGTCGATCCTGCATTCCACCGAGCGGCCCACCCGCGGCACCTTCCACGCCGGCCGCGGGCACGACTACCGCACCCACGACGTCGAGATGCACATCTCCGAGATCGGCCTGTGCGGCGGCCACTCCGCCTCGGGTGTCCGCGTCGACGACCACGCGCGTACAACCGTGCCCCGCCTGTACGCCGCCGGCGACCTCGCCTGCGTCCCGCACAACTACATGATCGGCGCCTTCGTCTTCGGCGACCTCGCGGGCGCGGACGCCGCCCGGTACAGGGCGTACGACGGTGAGCTTCCCGCGGACCAGGTGCGCGAGGCCCACGAGTTGATCTACCGCCCGCTGCGCAACCCGGACGGCCCGCCGCAGCCCCAGGTCGAGTACAAGCTGCGCCGCTTCGTGAACGACTACGTGGCACCGCCGAAGTCCGGCGCGCGGCTCTCCCTCGCGCTGGAGGCGTTCGAGCGGATGCGTGCCGACATCGCCGCCATGGGTGCCCGCACTCCGCACGAGCTGATGCGCTGTGCCGAGGTCACCTTCATACGCGACTGCGCGGAGATGGCCGCCCGCGCTTCTCTGGCCCGTACCGAGTCCCGCTGGGGCCTCTACCATGATCGTCTCGACCATCCCGGGCGCGACGACGTCTCCTGGTTCCACCATCTCGATCTGCACAAGTCCCCCTCTGGTGCGATGGAGTTCACGGCCCGTCCCGTGGCTCCGTATCTGGTGCCGGTGGAGGAGTTCACGCCTGTCGGCGGTCCCTCCCGGCATCTGGGCGAGGTCCGTCCCGAGCACGTGGCCACGGCCGGGTCCCGCGAGGTGGCTCCGGTGGCCGTACGGCCCGCGTCCGCGCGTGCCGCCGATGCCGGTCCCGTGAGCCCGGCGGACGCGCGGGACGCCGCCTCTCCCCGGCTGCTGGAGCTGCTGGGCCTGGCCGAGGCGGAGCCCGAACTTTCGGTGGTCGAGCCGTATTTGGCCGACCGGGATCCCGCTGTGCGCCGTACGGCCGTCGCGGTGCTCACGGAGACCGTGCCGGCCGGCACCGGTCAGGCCCTCGCGGGTGCGCTCGCCGACCCCGATGCCGAGGTCCGCGCGGCCGCCGCGGCCTCGCTGCGGGAGCTGGTGGAGACGCTGCCGCCCGAGCCGGCTCTGGGGGCCGCGCTCACCGACGCGCTCGGCCAGGCCGACCCCGTGGTCCGGGCCGCCGCCCTCGATGTGCTGCGGGCCCTGCGGCTCGGCGAGGCCGGGGTGTTCGCCGCGGCACTGGGCGACCCCGACATCGCCGTCCGGACGGAGGCCGTGCGGGCACTCGTCTCGGTGGACGCGGTCCGGCCTCTGGCGGGCGCGGCGGACGATCCCTCCCGGGAGGTCCGGGTCACCGTGGCGAAGGCCCTGGCCACCGTCGCCCCGGCCGCCCTCGCCCCGGGCGACCGGGACCTGCTCACCGCCGCCCTGGACCGGCTCACCGAGGACGGCGACCCGCTGGTGCGCGGTGCCGCGCTGGGCGCGCTGGCGGCCACCGGCTGCCCGCCGCCGCTGGCCGCACGTGCCGTGGCCGCCCTGTCGGACCCGGCCTGGCAGGTACGGTCCGGCGCCGCGACCGCGCTGTCGGCCGCGCCTGCCGACCCGGCCGTCCCCGCGCTCGCCAAGGCCCTCGCCGACCCGAACGCCGACGTCCGTAAGGCGGCGGTCCTGGCCCTGAGCCGGCACCGGACCTCGGCGGAGGCCCGCGCGGCCCTCGCCACGGCCACGGCCGACTCGGACGCGGACGTCCGGGCCTACGCGGCGCGGGGGCTGTGAGCCCCGCACCGCGCGGGGCCGCAGCGGCCTATATCCAGTCGTCCGGCTCCGGCTCGTCGGCCGGTTCGGGCCAGTGGTCGTCCGGCCCGTCGTCGGCGGCCGGGGCTTCGCCGTCGGCGGCCTTGGCCGACCCGTTCAGGGAGGCCAGCACCTCGAGCACCCCTTCGCCGTACGTCGCCAGCTTCTTCTCGCCGACGCCGCCCACCGTGCCCAGTTCCCGCACCGAACCGGGCCACCGGGTCACGATCTCCCGGAGGGTGGCGTCGTGGAAGATGACGTACGCCGGGACGCCCTGCTCCCGGGCCTGCTCGGCGCGCCAGGCCCGCAGGGCCTCGAAGGCGGGGAGCAGCGCGTCGGGCAGTTCGGCCGCGGCGGTCTTGGCCTTGCGGTCGCCCCCGGAGGCGCCGGCGGACCGGGACCGGGAGGCGGCCGGTTTCTTCGGCTCCTTGCGCAGCGGCACCTCGCGCTCCCGCCGCAGCACCGAGCCGCTCGCCTCGGTGAGGACCAGCGTGCCGTACTCCCCTTCGACCGCGAGGAGCCCCTGGGCCAGCAGCTGCCGGACGACGCCGCGCCACTCGCCTTCGGTGAGGTCCTGGCCGATACCGAAGACGGACAGCTGGTCGTGGTCGAACTGGATCACCTTGGCGGTGCGCTTGCCGAGCAGGATGTCGACGATCTGCATCGCGCCGAACTTCTGTCCGCGCTCCCGCTGCAGCCGTACAACCGTGGACAGCACCTTCTGCGCGGCGATCGTGCCGTCCCAGGTCTCGGGCGGGGTGAGGCACGTGTCGCAGTTGCCGCAGCCGGTGGCGTCGGGGTGCTGGCCGAAGTAGGCGAGGAGCTGGCCGCGGCGGCACTGGGCGGTCTCGCACAGCGCGAGCATGGCGTCGAGGTGGGAGGCGGCCCGCCGGCGGAACGCCTCGTCGCCCTCGCCGGACTGGATCAGCTTGCGCTGCTGTATGACGTCGTTCAGGCCGTACGCCATCCAGGCCGTGGACGGCAGTCCGTCGCGGCCCGCCCGGCCGGTCTCCTGGTAGTAGCCCTCGATCGACTTGGGGAGGTCCAGGTGGGCGACGAAGCGTACGTCCGGCTTGTCGATGCCCATGCCGAACGCGATGGTCGCCACCACGACCAGGCCGTCCTCGCGCAGGAACCGTGACTGGTGCGCCGCGCGCGTGGCCGCGTCCAGGCCCGCGTGGTACGGCACCGCCTGGATGCCGTTGGAGGTCAGGAACTCCGCCGTGCGCTCCACCGAGTTCCGCGAGAGGCAGTACACGATGCCGGCGTCGCCCGCGTGCTCCTCCCGGAGGAAGGCGAGCAGCTGCTTCCTGGGGTCCGCCTTGGGCACGATCCGGTACTGGATGTTGGGGCGGTCGAAGCTGGCGACGAAGTGCCGGGCCGTCGGCAGGTTCAGTCGCTGGGTGATCTCCTGGTGGGTGGCGCGGGTGGCCGTGGCGGTGAGGGCGATCCGCGGGACGTCCGGCCAGCGCTCGCCGAGCAGGGACAGGGAGAGGTAGTCGGGGCGGAAGTCGTGGCCCCACTGGGACACGCAGTGCGCCTCGTCGATCGCGAAGACGGAGATCTTGCCGCGGGAGAGCAGGTCCAGCGTGGCGTCCAGGCGCAACCGCTCCGGTGCCAGGTACAGCAGGTCCAGCTCGCCGGCCAGGAACTCGGCCTCGACCACGCGCCGCTCGTCGAAGTCCTGCGTGGAGTTCATGAAGCCGGCACGGACGCCGAGGGCCCGCAGGGCGTCCACCTGGTCCTGCATGAGGGCGATCAACGGCGAGACCACCACGCCGGTACCGGGTCTGACCAGGGCCGGGATCTGGTAGCAGAGCGACTTTCCGCCGCCGGTCGGCATCAGGACGAGGGCGTCACCGCCCGCCACGACGTGCTCGATGATCGCCTGCTGTTCGCCCCGGAAGGCGTCGTATCCGAAGACCCGGTGCAGCGTGGCCAGCGCCTCGCTGTCGGCCGCGCCCGGCCCCTCGGTCACCTGTGTCATCTCGCTGATACCGCCCGTCGCGCCCATCGTCCTGTCCCCCGTCGGTCCCCCGTGTGTCGTCTCTCGACCGCTGCATCCACGATAGGGGTCCGCACCGACAGCCCCGGAGTTATCCACAGGTTTCCCCGACGGCACCGCATGTCAAGGACACGATCGTCGTTCACACGTTCGCGGGAGACCTGCTCCTTTCCGCCCGATAGCCTGAACGCACTGGCGAGACTCCGTCGCATGGGAGCACTGATGAGCGTCGCACCGAAGGCGTCCGCGTCCAGCTGGCCGATCCCGCCGAAGGGCGGATGGACCGCCGACGACCTGGACCGCCTCCCGAATCTTCCGCCGCACACGGAATTGATCGACGGGAGCCTGGTCTTCGTGAGTCCGCAGACGATGTTTCATGTACGGGCCGTTGACTTCTTCAATTGGCAGCTCCAGTCGCTGGCGCCGGAGGAATTCGAGGTCATTCGCGAGTTCACGATCGACATCGACCACCAGAACAGGCCCGAGCCGGACGTCGTGGTGGTAAGCGCAGACGTGGTGGAGGACCCGAGCCAGACCCGCTTCCCAGCGGAGTCCGTCGTCCTGGCCATCGAGGTCGTCTCCGAGGACTCCGTCTCCCGCGACCGTGAGACCAAGCCCCTGAAGTACGCCCGCGCCAAGATTCCCCACTACTGGCGGGTCGAGAACGAGAACGGGCGGGCCGCGGTGCACGTCTTCGAGCTGGAGCCGACGACCGGCACCTACACGAGCACCGGCATCTTCCGCGAGCGCATGAAGCTGGATGTGCCGTTTCGGATGGACCTCGATCTCACCCGGATCAAGACGCGCCGCGACAGGAATCAGTGACCACGACGACATGCCGCTGCCCGGCACCCTGAGCGGGGGTGCCGGGCAGCGGCATGTACGCGGGGAACGTCAGCGCACGAACACTCCCGCCTGGTTCGCCAGGTCCAGGAAGTACTGCGGTGCCACACCGAGGACCAGTGTCACCGCCACGCCCAGGCCGATCGCGACCATGGTCAGCGGTGACGGAACGGCGACGGTCGGGCCTTCCGCCCTCGGCTCGCTGAAGAACATCAGCACGATCACCCGGATGTAGAAGAACGCGGCGATGGCCGAGGAGATCACACCGATCACGACCAGTGGTGCCGCGCCGCCGTCCGCCGCCGCCTTGAACACGGCAAACTTCCCGGCGAAGCCGGAGGTCAGCGGGATGCCGGCGAAGGCCAGCAGGAACACCGCGAACACGGCCGCCACCAGCGGCGAGCGGCGGCCCAGGCCCGCCCACTTGGACAGGTGGGTGGCCTCGCCGCCGGCGTCGCGGACCAGCGTGACGACGGCGAAGGCGCCGATCGTGACGAAGGAGTAGCCCGCCAGGTAGAAGAGGACGGACGACACGCCGTCCTTCGACGTGGCGATGACACCCGCGAGGATGAATCCGGCGTGGGCGATGGACGAGTAAGCCAGTAGCCGCTTGATGTCGGTCTGGGTGATGGCGACGATCGCACCGCCCAGCATGGTGATGATCGCCACGGCCCACATGACCGGCCGCCAGTCCCAGCGCAGCCCGGGCAGGACGACGTAGAGCAGGCGCAGCAGCGCGCCGAACGCGGCCACCTTGGTCGCCGCCGCCATGAAGCCGGTCACGGGGGTGGGCGCGCCCTGGTAGACGTCGGGCGTCCACATGTGGAAGGGCACCGCGCCGACCTTGAACAGCAGGCCCATCACGAGCATGGCGCCGCCGATCAGCAGCAGCGCGTCGTTGCCCATGGTGTTGGCGAGCGCCGGGTCGACGTCGGTGGCCGTGCCGTCGACGACCTGGGCGATGCGGGCGTACGACACCGAGCCCGCGTACCCGTACAGCAGCGCGATGCCGAACAGGGTGAACGCGGAGGCGAACGCCCCGAGCAGGAAGTACTTGACCGCGGCCTCCTGCGACATCAGGCGCTTGCGGCGGGCCAGCGCGCACAGCAGGTACAGCGGGAGGGAGAAGACCTCCAGGGCGACGAACAGGGTCAGCAGGTCGTTCGCCGCGGGGAAGACCAGCATGCCGCCGATGGCGAAGAGGAGCAGCGGGAAGACCTCGGTGGTGGTGAAGCCCGCCTTCACGGCCGCCTTCTCGCTGTCGCTGCCGGGCACGGATGCGGCCTGCGCGGCGAAGGAGTCGACCCGGTTGCCGTGCGCCGCCGGGTCCAGGCGGCGCTCGGCGAAGGTGAACAGGCCGACCAGGCCGGCCAGCACGATGGTGCCCTGCAGGAAGAGGGCCGGGCCGTCGACCGCGATCGCGCCCATGGCCGCGATGTGCGCCTTGGTGGTGCCGTACCCGTCGGCCGCCAGCGCGACGACCGCGGCGAACGCGGCGCACAGGGCCACGACGGACACGAAGACCTGGGCGTAGTAGCGGGACCTGCGCGGCACGAAGGCCTCGATGAGCACCCCGACCAGCGCCGCACCGATGACGATCAGGGTGGGCGACAATTGTGCGTATTCGATCTTCGGCGCGTCGATCTTCGAGATCGGATCGGCCGCGGTTGTCCACAGGCTGTGGACGGCTGGTGCGCTCACTTGGCCGCCTCCACTGCGGGCTTGGGGTCCTTCTGGTGTACGTCGGACATGGTCTGCTTGACCGCCGGGTTGACGATGTCCGTGACGGGCTTCGGGTAGACGCCCAGGAAGATCAGCAGCACGATCAGCGGGGCGACGACGACCAGCTCGCGCGCGCGGAGGTCGGGCATCGCCGAGACCTCCGGTTTCACCGGGCCCGTCATCGTCCGCTGGTACAGCACGAGGGTGTACAGCGCGGCGAGGACGATGCCGAAGGTGGCGATGATGCCGATCACCGGGTAGCGCGTGAACGTGCCGACCAGGACGAGGAACTCGCTGACGAACGGCGCCAGTCCGGGAAGCGACAGGGTGGCCAGGCCGCCGATCAGGAAGGTGCCGGCGAGCACCGGGGCGACCTTCTGCACGCCTCCGTAGTCGGCGATGAGCCGGGAGCCGCGCCGGGAGATGAGGAAGCCGGCGACCAGCATCAGCGCGGCGGTGGAGATGCCGTGGTTGACCATGTAGAGCGTGGCGCCGGACTGGCCCTGGCTGGTCATCGCGAAGACGCCCATGATGATGAAGCCGAAGTGCGAGATCGACGCGTACGCCACCAGGCGTTTGATGTCCCGCTGGCCGACGGCGAGCAGGGCTCCGTAGACGATGCTGATGAGCGCCAGGACGAGGATCACGGGCGTCGCCCACTTGCTGGCCTCCGGGAACAGCTGGAGGCAGAAGCGGAGCATCGCGAAGGTGCCCACCTTGTCGACGACCGCGGTGATGAGCACGGCGACCGGGGCGGTGGCCTCCTGCATGGCGTTGGGCAGCCAGGTGTGCAGCGGCCACAGCGGCGCCTTCACCGCGAAGGCGAAGAAGAAGCCGAGGAACAGCCAGCGTTCGGTGCTGGTCGCCATGTGCAGCGAGCCGCCGGCGCGGGCCTCGGCGATCTCGGTGAGCGAGAAGTTCCCGGCGACCACGTAGAGGCCGATCACCGCGGCCAGCATGATGAGGCCGCCGACCAGGTTGTAGAGCAGGAACTTCACCGCGGCGTACGACCGCTGGGTGGCGGCCGTCTCCTCGCCGTGCGCGTGCGCACGGTCCCCGAAGCCGCCGATGAGGAAGTACATCGGGATGAGCATGGCTTCGAAGAAGATGTAGAAGAGGAAGACGTCGGTGGCCTCGAACGAGATGACCACCATCGCCTCGACCGCCAGGATCAGCGCGAAGAAGCCCTGGGTGGGCCGCCAGCGGCGACTGCCGGTCTCCAGCGGGTCGGCGTCGTGCCAGCCCGCCAGGATGATGAACGGGATCAGTACGGCGGTCAGCGCGATCAGTGCGACCGCGATGCCGTCGACGCCCAGCTCGTACCTGACGCCGAAGTCCTTGATCCAGGCGTGGGACTCGGTGAGCTGGTAGCGGGCGCCGCCCGGGTCGAAGCGGACCAGGACGGTGATCGCCAGGGCGAGCGTGGCGAGCGAGACGACCAGCGCCAGCCATTTCGCGGCGGTGCGCCGGGCGGCCGGTACGGCGGCCGTGGCGACGGCCCCGAGGGCCGGGAGCGCCGCCGTCGCTGTCAGCAGAGGAAAGGACATCGGTATCAGACCGCCCTCATCAGCAGGGTCGCGGCGACCAGGAGTGCCGCACCGCCGAACATCGAGACCGCGTAGGAGCGGGCGAAGCCGTTCTGGAGCCGGCGCAGCCGTCCGGACAGGCCGCCGAAGCCGGCTGCCGTGCCGTTGACGACGCCGTCGACCAGGGTGTGGTCGACGTACACCAGGGAGCGCGTCAGGTGCTCGCCGCCGCGCACCAGGACCACGTGGTTGAAGTCGTCCTGGAGCAGGTCGCGGCGGGCCGCGCGGGTGAGCAGCGAGCCGCGCGGGGCGACCGCCGGGACGGGCTTGCGGCCGTACTGGGCCCAGGCGATGGCGACGCCGATGACCAGGCACACCATGGTGGCGCCGGTGACCGTGGCCGCGCTGAGCGGTGAGTCGCCCTCGCTGTGGCCCGTGACGGGCTCCAGCCAGTGCAGGAAGCGGTCGCCGATGCTGAAGAAGCCACCGGCGAAGACCGAGCCGACGGCCAGCACGATCATCGGGATGGTCATGACCTTCGGGGACTCGTGCGGGTGCGGCTCGGCGTGCTCGCCGCGGGTCTCGGCGGCGGGCTCCACGCTGGGCTCGGCCGGGGACGGGGTCGGGGCCTTGCGCCACCGTTCTTCTCCGAAGAACGTCATCAGCATCACGCGCGTCATGTAGAAGGCGGTGATGGCCGCGCCGAGCAGGGCCGCGCCGCCGAGGATCCAGCCCTCGGTGCCGCCCTTGGCGAAGGCCGCCTCGATGATCTTGTCCTTGGAGAAGAAGCCGGACAGGCCCGGGAAGCCGATGATGGCGAGATAGCCGAGGCCGAAGGTGATGAAGGTGATCGGCATGTACTTGCGCAGGCCGCCGTAGCGGCGCATGTCGACCTCGTCGTTCATGCCGTGCATCACGGAACCGGCGCCGAGGAACAGGCCGGCCTTGAAGAAGCCGTGCGTCACCAGGTGCATGATCGCGAAGACGTAGCCGATGGGGCCGAGGCCGGCGGCGAGGACCATGTAGCCGATCTGCGACATGGTGGAGCCGGCCAGCGCCTTCTTGATGTCGTCCTTGGCGCAACCGACGATCGCACCGAACAGGAGCGTGACCGCGCCGACGACGGTGACGGCCAGCTGGGCGTCGGGGGCGGCGTTGAAGATGGCGCCGGAACGGACGATCAGGTACACGCCCGCGGTCACCATCGTCGCCGCGTGGATGAGGGCGGAGACCGGGGTCGGGCCCTCCATGGCGTCCCCAAGCCAGGACTGCAGCGGCACCTGGGCGGACTTGCCGCAGGCGGCCAGCAGCAGCATCAGGCCGATCGCGGTGAGCTTGCCCTCGGAGGTGTCACCGGTGTGACCGAGGACCGGGCCGAAGGCGAAGCTGCCGAAGGTGGTGAACATCAGCATGATCGCGATCGACAGGCCCATGTCGCCGACCCGGTTGACCAGGAAGGCCTTCTTCGCGGCCGTGGCGGCGCTGGGCTTGTGCTGCCAGAAGCCGATCAGCAGGTACGAGGCGAGGCCGACGCCCTCCCAGCCGACGTACAGCAGCAGGTAGTTGTCGGCGAGGACGAGCAGCAGCATCGCCGCGAGGAACAGGTTGAGGTAGCCGAAGAAGCGGCGGCGCCGCTCGTCGTGCTCCATGTACCCGACCGAGTACAGGTGGATCAGCGAGCCGACGCCCGTGATGAGCAGCACGAACGTCATGGACAGCTGGTCGAGGCGGAAGGTGACGTCCGCCTGGAAGCCGGCCACCGGGACCCAGCTGAACAGGTGCTGCGTCAGGGTGCGGTGCTCCGCGCCCTTGCCGAGGAGGTCGGCGAAGAGGATGAGGCCGAACACGAAGGAGGCGGCCGACAGGAGCGTGCCGATCCAGTGGCCGACGCGGTCCAGGCGCCGGCCGCCGGTCAGCAGGACGGCCGCTCCGAGCAGGGGCGCCGCGATGAGCAGCGCGATCAGGTTCTCCACGATTCTTCCGACCCCTTACAGCTTCATCAGGCTGGCGTCGTCGACCGAGGCCGAGTGGCGGGTACGGAACAGCGACACGATGATCGCGAGGCCCACCACGACCTCCGCGGCGGCGACGACCATCGTGAAGAAGGCGATGATCTGGCCGTCGAGGTTGCCGTGCATCCGGGAGAAGGTGACGAACGCGAGGTTGCAGGCGTTCAGCATCAGCTCGATGCACATGAAGACCACGATGGCGTTGCGCCGGATCAGTACGCCGGTCGCGCCGATCGTGAACAGCAGGGCGGCGAGGTAGAGGTAGTTGACCGGGTTCACTTCGACGCCTCCTCGGGCCGCTTGAACGTCTCCGGCTCGATCGCCCTGCGCTCCAGGCGCTCCTCCGCGCGCTGCTCCAGCGCCCGCAGGTCGTTGAGCGCCTCCGCGGACACGTCACGGATCTGGCCGCGTTCGCGCAGCGTCTTGCTGACGGTCAGCTCGGACGGGGTGCCGTCGGGCAGCAGGCCCGCGATGTCCACGGCGTTGTGCCGGGCGTAGACACCGGGGGCGGGCAGCGGCGGGATGTGCGCGCCCTCGCGGATGCGCTGCTCGGACAGCTCGCGCTGGGTCCGGGCGCGCTCGGTGCGCTCCCGGTGGGTGAGCACCATGGCTCCGACGGCGGCCGTGATGAGCAGCGCGCCGGTGATTTCGAAGGCGAAGACGTACTTGGTGAAGATGAGGGTGGCGAGGCCCTCCACGTTGCCGTTCGTGTTCGCCTGGCCGGTGCCGTTGAACTCCTTCAGGGAGGCGTTGCCGATGCCGGCGAACAGCAGGACACCGAAGCCGACGCCGCACAGAAGGGCCAGCCAGCGCTGGCCCTTGATGGTCTCCTTCAGGGAGTCCGCGGCGGTGACGCCGACGAGCATCACCACGAACAGGAACAGCATCATGATCGCGCCGGTGTAGACGACGATCTGCACGATGCCGAGGAAGTAGGCGCCGTTGGCGAGGTAGAACACCGCCAGGACGATCATGGTGCCGGCGAGGCAGAGCGCGCTGTGCACGGCCTTCTTCATGAAGACGGTGCACAGGGCGCCGAGCACCGCGATCGTGCCGAGGACCCAGAACTGGAAGGCCTCACCGGTGGAGGTGGTGTAGGCGGCGAGGTGGTGCGCGCTCATCGGCCGATCACCTTCTCCGAGGCCGGCTCGTCCTCGCCGAACGTGGACGCGGCCTCCTGCGGGACCTCTCCCTTGGAGACGGCGACCTGGCGGACGGTGCCGGGTGCGGCCTGCGTGACCAGGCCGCGGTAGTAGTCCTGTTCGTCCGTCCCCGGGAAGATCGCGTGCGGCGTGTCGACCATGCCCTCTTCGAGACCGGCGAGCAGCTGCTCCTTGGTGTAGATGAGGTTGGCGCGGCTGGAGTCGGCCAGCTCGAACTCGTTGGTCATCGTCAACGCGCGCGTGGGGCACGCTTCGATGCACAGGCCGCACAGGATGCAGCGGGCGTAGTTGATCTGGTAGACGCGGCCGTACCGCTCGCCCGGCGAGTAGCGTTCCTCGTCGGTGTTGTCGGCGCCCTCCACATAGATGGCGTCGGCGGGGCAGGCCCAGGCGCACAGCTCGCAGCCGACGCACTTCTCCAGGCCGTCCGGATGGCGGTTGAGCTGGTGCCGTCCGTGGAACCGCGGAGCCGTGGTCTTCTTCTGCTCCGGGTACTGCTCGGTGAGCCGCTTCTTGAACATGGCCTTGAAGGTCACGCCGAAGCCGGCCACGGGGTTCTGGAAGCCGGGCTTGGTCTGCCCGGTCTCCTGAGGCTCCTCAGCCATCGGACGCCTCCTTTCCATCCGAAGATCCGTCACTGACAGTGTCCGGCCCGCCACTGACAATCAGTTCCCGCTCCCGGTTGGAGCGGCGCCTGGGCACCGGCGGCAGTTGCTGCCCGGGCAGCGGCGGTACGGGGAAGCCGCCCGCCATCGGGTCGAAGGCCGGCTCCTGGGCGGCGGGCTGCTCGGCCGTCCTCCCCTTCTCGCGGAACATGTCGGCGACGAAGGAGATCAGCAGCAGGGCGAGGACACCGCCGCCGACGTAGAGCGCGATGTCGGCGAAGTCGTAGTTCTCGTTGCGCAGGGCGCGGACGGTCGCGACCAGCATCAGCCAGGTCACCGAGACCGGGATGAGGACCTTCCAGCCGAGCTTCATCAGCTGGTCGTAGCGGACCCGCGGGAGCGTGCCGCGCAGCCAGATGAAGAAGAACAGCAGCAGCTGCACCTTGATCACGAACCAGAGCAGCGGCCACCAGCCGTGGTTCGCGCCCTCCCAGAAGCTGCTGACCGGCCAGGGGGCGCGCCAGCCGCCGAGGAACAGGGTGGTCGAGACGGCCGAGACGGTCACCATGTTCACGTACTCGGCGAGCATGAACATCGCAAACTTGATCGAGGAGTACTCGGTGTTGAAGCCGCCGACCAGGTCGCCCTCGGACTCCGGCATGTCGAAGGGGGCGCGGTTGGTCTCGCCGACCATCGTGACGATGTACAGGATGAAGGAGACCGGCAGCAGCAGGATGTACCAGCGGTCGTGCTGCTGCTCGACGATCGTGGACGTCGACATCGAGCCCGAGTAGAGGAACACGGAGGCGAACGCGGCGCCCATGGCGATCTCGTACGAGATCATCTGCGCGCAGGAGCGCAGGCCGCCGAGGAGCGGATAGGTGGATCCGGAACTCCAGCCCGCGAGGACGATGCCGTAGATGCCGACCGAGGCGACCGCGAGGATGTAGAGCATCGCGATCGGCAGGTCGGTGAGCTGCATCGTGGTGCGGTGGCCGAAGATCGAGATCTCGTTGCCGGCCGGTCCGAAGGGGATCACCGCGATCGCCATGAAGGCCGGGATGGCCGCGACGATCGGCGCGAGGACGTAGACCACCTTGTCCGCGCGTTTGACGATGACATCTTCCTTGAGCATCAGTTTCACGCCGTCGGCGAGCGACTGGAGCATGCCCCAGGGGCCGTGCCGGTTGGGTCCGATGCGCAGCTGCATCCAGGCGACGACCTTGCGCTCCCAGACGATGGAGAACAGCACGGTCACCATCAGGAAGGCGAAGCAGAACACCGCCTTGACGACGACCAGCCACCAGGGGTCGCGGCCGAACATCGAGAGGTCTTCAGCGGCGAGGTACGGGCTCATGCCTCCACCTCCTTGGGGGCCTCTCCGGCGGCAGCCGCCGGGCCGATACGGACGAGGGAGCCGGGCCGCGCCCCGGTGTCGGAGGCGACGCCGGAGCCGACGGAGTTCAGCGGGAGCCAGACCACCCGGTCGGGCATGTCGGTGATCTGGAGGGGCAGTTCGACCGTGCCGGCGGGGCCGGTGACGGCCAGGGGTGCGCCGTCGGCGACGCCCGCCTCGGCGGCGGTCGCGGCGGACACGCGCGCGCGTGCGGCGTGCCGGGTGCCGGCGAGCGCCTCGTCGCCCTCCTGGAGGACGCCCTGGTCGAGCAGCAGCCGGTGTCCGGCGAGCACGGCCTCGCCGACGGCCGGCCGGGGCAGCACGCCCGCGGATTCCATGGGCCCGCCGGCGCGGGGGCCGTCCCAGGGGCCGAGCCGGTCGATCTCCGCGCGCGTGGTGCGCAGATCCGGCAGGCCCAGGTGGACGTCCATGGCGTCGGCGAGCATCTGCAGCACGCGCGTGTCGGTCGGTGCGAGCCGGCGGGTCATCTGGTCGGGCTTGAGCGCGGCCTCGAAGAAGCGGACGCGGCCTTCCCAGTTGAGGAAGGTGCCCGCCTTCTCGGCGACCGCGGCGACGGGCAGGACGACGTCGGCGTGCTCGGTGACCTCGCTGGGCCGCAGCTCCAGCGAGACCAGGAAGCCGACGCCGTGCAGCGCCTCACGCGCGCGTGCCGGGTCGGGCAGGTCGGCGACCTCCACCCCGGCGACCACCAGTGCGGACAGTTCGCCGTTGGCGGCGGCCTCGACGATCTGGTGGGTGTCGCGGCCGTAGCGCGACGGGAGTTCGGCGAGCCCCCAGACGGCGGCGACCTCCTCCCGCGCGCGCGGGTCGGTCGCCGGGCGGCCGCCCGGCAGCAGCGAGGGCAGCGCGCCCGCCTCGACGGCGCCGCGCTCACCGGCCCGGCGCGGGATCCACACCAGTTCGGCGCCGGTCGCGGTGGCGGCGCGGAGGGCGGCGGTGAGGCCGCCCGCGACCCCGGCCAGCCGCTCCCCTACGACGATGACGGCGCCCTCGGTGCGCAGGGCCTCGGCGGCACGCGCGCCGGGCTCCTCCAGGCCGTCGCCGCCGGCGAGGGCGTCCAGCCACTCCGGCTCGGTGCCCGGCGCGGCCGGCAGCAGCGTGCCGCCGGCCTTCTCCAGGCCCCGGGTGGCGTGCGTGGCCAGCGCGAACACCTGCTGCTTGTGCTTGCGCCAGGCCTTGCGCAGCCGCAGGAAGACGCCGGGTGCCTCCTCCTCCGACTCGAAGCCGACCAGCAGCACGGCGGGCGCCTTCTCCAGGGAGGTGTACGTGACGCCCGTACCGTCGAGGTCACGGCCGCGGCCGGCGACCTGTGCGGCCAGGAAGTCGGCCTCCTCGCCGCTGTGCACGCGCGCGCGGAAGTCGATGTCGTTGGTGTCGAGCGCCACGCGCGCGAACTTGCTGTACGCGTAGGCGTCCTCGACGGTCAGCCGGCCCCCGATGAGGACGCCGGCCCGGGAACGGGCGGCGGTCAGGCCGCGTGCCGCCGCCTCCAGTGCCTCGGGCCAGGAGGCGGGCTCCAGAACGCCGTCGGCGTTCCGGACGAGCGGGGTGTCGAGGCGGTCCTTCTGCTGCGCGTAGCGGAACGCGAAGCGTCCCTTGTCGCAGATCCACTCCTCGTTGACCTCGGGGTCGTCGGCGGCGAGCCGCCGCATGACCTTGCCGCGCCGGTGGTCGGTGCGGGTGGCGCAGCCGCCGGCGCAGTGCTCGCAGACCGACGGCGAGGAGACGAGGTCGAAGGGGCGGGAACGGAACCGGTAGGCGGCCGAGGTGAGCGCGCCGACCGGGCAGATCTGGATGGTGTTGCCGGAGAAGTACGACTCGAACGGGTCGCCCTCGCCGGTGCCGACCTGCTGGAGCGCGCCCCGCTCGACCAGTTCGATCATCGGGTCGCCCGCGATCTGGTTGGAGAAGCGGGTGCAGCGGGCGCACAGCACGCACCGCTCGCGGTCGAGCAGCACCTGGGTGGAGATCGGTACGGGCTTCTCGTAGGTGCGCTTCTTGCCGTCGAAGCGGGACTCGGCGTTGCCGTGCGACATCGCCTGGTTCTGCAGCGGGCACTCGCCGCCCTTGTCGCAGACCGGGCAGTCCAGCGGGTGGTTGATGAGCAGCAGCTCCATCACGCCGTGCTGGGCCTTCTCGGCGACCGGCGAGGTCAGGTGGGTCTTCACCACCATCCCGTCGGTGCAGGTGATGGTGCAGGACGCCATCGGCTTGCGCTGGCCCTCGACCTCGACGATGCACTGGCGGCAGGCACCGGCCGGGTCCAGGAGGGGGTGGTCGCAGAACCGCGGGATCTCGATGCCGAGCTGCTCGGCGGCCCGGATGACCAGGGTGCCCTTGGGCACGCTGATCTCGATGCCGTCGATCGTCAGCGTGACGAGGTCCTCCGGCGGGACCGCCGCCTCTCCGCCACCCGCGGGAGCGTTGGTGGTCACGGTCATGCGTTCACCTCCGGGCGGTCCGCCCAGGCCGTCGACTTGGCCGGGTCGAAGGGGCAGCCCCGGCCGGTGATGTGCTGCTCGTACTCCTCACGGAAGTACTTCAGCGAGGAGAAGATCGGTGATGCGGCACCGTCACCGAGGGCGCAGAAGGACTTGCCGTTGATGTTGTCGGCGATGTCGGCGAGCTTGTCGAGGTCGGACATGACGCCCTTGCCGGCCTCGATGTCCCGCAGCAACTGCACCAGCCAGTACGTGCCTTCGCGGCAGGGCGTGCACTTGCCGCAGGACTCGTGGGCGTAGAACTCGGTCCAGCGGGTCACGGCCCGCACCACGCAGGTCGTCTCGTCGAAGCACTGCAGTGCCTTGGTGCCGAGCATGGAGCCGGCGGCGCCGACGCCCTCGTAGTCGAGGGGGACGTCGAGGTGCTCGTCGGTGAACATCGGTGTCGAGGAGCCGCCCGGTGTCCAGAACTTCAGGCGGTGGCCCGGCCGCATGCCGCCGCTCATGTCGAGGAGCTGGCGCAGGGTGATGCCGAGCGGGGCCTCGTACTGGCCGGGGCTCGCGACGTGGCCGCTGAGCGAGTAGAGCGTGAAGCCCGGGGACTTCTCGCTGCCCATCGACCTGAACCATTCTTTGCCGTTTTTCAGGATGGCGGGAACTGAAGCGATCGACTCGACGTTGTTCACCACAGTCGGACAGGCGTAGAGGCCTTCCACCGCAGGGAAGGGGGGACGGAGCCGCGGTTGACCACGGCGGCCTTCGAGCGAGTCGAGCAGTGCGGTCTCCTCACCGCAGATGTACGCGCCCGCACCCGCGTGCACGGTGAGCTGGAGGTCGAGTCCGCTGCCCAGGATGTTCTCGCCGAGGTAGCCCGCCGCGTAGGCCTCGCGCACGGCCTCGTGCAGCCGCCGCAGAACTGGGACGACTTCACCACGCAGATAGATGAAGGCATGCGACGACCTGATGGCATAGCACGCGATCACAATGCCCTCGATGAGGCTGTGCGGGTTCGCGAAGAGGAGCGGGATGTCCTTGCAGGTGCCCGGCTCCGACTCGTCGGCGTTGACAACTAGATAGTGCGGTTTCCCATCACCCTGAGGAATGAACTGCCACTTCATTCCGGTCGGGAACCCCGCGCCGCCGCGGCCTCGCAGCCCGGATTCCTTGACGTACGCGATCAGGTCGTCCGGCGACATGGCGAGGGCCTTGCGGAGCCCCTCGTACCCCTCGTGCCTCCGGTAGACGTCCAGGGACCAGGACCGGTCCTCGTCCCAGAAGGCCGACAGCACGGGTGCGAGCAGCTTCTCGGGGCTCATGTCCTTGAGCTCGGATGCCACGGTCATCACTCCCCCTCCTCGGCGGTAGGCCCTGCCGGGTGAGCCGGGTCGGAGGCCGACGTCTCCTGCGGCGCGTCATGGGAGCTGAGGTGCTCGGACGGCGACGGCTCGTGCACCCTGTCCTGCGGTTCCCCCTGCGGACCTCCGCGCGGATGGACCACGCGTGCGGATGCGGCCTCTCCCCTTGCCAGGCGAAGGCCCACCAGCGACGCGGGTCCCGCACTGCCGCCCTCCTCGACGGCCCCGGGCCGCTCGTCGGGGAAGCCGGCCAGAATCCGCGCGGTCTCCTTGAAGGTGCACAGCCGCGCCCCGCGCGTGGGCTGTGCGGGGCGCCCCGCGCGCAGGTCGTCGACCAGGCGCTTGGCGCTCGCCGGGGTCTGGTTGTCGAAGAACTCCCAGTTGACCATCACCACCGGCGCGTAGTCGCAGGCCGCGTTGCACTCGATGTGCTCCAGGGTGACCTTGCCGTCGTCGGTGGTCTCGCCGTTGCCGAGGCCCAGGTGTTCCTGGAGGGCCTCGAAGATCGCGTCGCCGCCCATCACCGCGCACAGCGTGTTGGTGCACACGCCGACCTGGTAGTCACCGGAGGGCCGGCGCCGGTACATCGTGTAGAAGGTGGCGACGGCGGTGACCTCGGCTGTGGTCAGGCCCAGCATGTCCGCGCAGAACTGCATCCCGGTGCGCGTGACATGGCCCTCCTCCGCCTGCACGAGGTGGAGCAGCGGCAGCAGGGCGGACCGCGAGTCCGGGTAGCGCGCGATGACCTCGCGCGCGTTCGTCTCCAGCCGGGCCCTGACGTCGTCCGGGTAGGCGGGCGCGGGCAGTTCGGGCATGCCCAGGCTGACGCCCCGCTCCGAAGAAGAGGTGGTCACCGGTCGACGCCTCCCATCACGGGGTCGATGGACGCGACGGCGACGATGACGTCGGCGACCTGGCCGCCCTCGCACATCGCCGCCATGGCCTGCAGGTTGGTGAAGGACGGGTCGCGGAAGTGGACCCGGTAGGGGCGGGTGCCGCCGTCGGAGACGGCATGCACCCCGAGTTCGCCCTTGGGCGACTCGACGGCCGCGTACGCCTGTCCCGGCGGGACGCGGAAGCCCTCGGTGACCAGCTTGAAGTGGTGGATCAGGGCCTCCATGGAGGTGCCCATGATCTTCTTGATGTGGTCGAGGGAGTTGCCCAGTCCGTCCGGTCCCAGGGCGAGCTGGGCGGGCCAGGCGATCTTCTTGTCGGCGACCATGACCGGGCCGGGCTGGAGCCGGTCCAGGCACTGCTCGACGATCCTGAGCGACTGGCGCATCTCCTCCAGGCGGATGAGGAAGCGGCCGTAGGCGTCGCAGGAGTCGGCGGTCGGGACGTCGAAGTCGTACGTCTCGTAGTCGCAGTACGGCTGCGTCTTGCGCAGGTCGTGCGGGAGGCCGGTGGCGCGCAGGATCGGGCCGGTCGCGCCGAGGGCCATGCAGCCGGCCAGGTCGAGGTAGCCGATGTCCTGCATGCGGGCCTTGAAGATGGGGTTCCCGGTGGCGAGCTTGTCGTACTCCGGGAGGTTCTTCTGCATCTTCTTCACGAACTCGCGGATCTGGTCCACCGCGCCGGGCGGCAGGTCCTGGGCGAGTCCGCCGGGCCGGATGTACGCGTGGTTCATGCGCAGGCCCGTGATGAGCTCGTAGATGTCGAGAATCATTTCACGATCACGGAATCCGTAGATCATGATCGTGGTGGCGCCCAGTTCCATGCCGCCGGTGGCGATGCACACCAGGTGCGAGGAGAGCCGGTTCAGTTCCATCAGGAGCACCCGGATGATCTTGGCGCGCTCGGTGATCTGGTCCTCGATGCCGAGGAGCTTCTCGACGGCGAGACAGTAGGCGGTCTCGTTGAAGAAGGACGTCAGGTAGTCCATGCGCGTGACGAAGGTGGTGCCCTGCGTCCACGTGCGGTACTCGAGGTTTTTCTCGATGCCGGTGTGGAGGTAGCCGATGCCGCAGCGGGCCTCGGTGACCGTCTCGCCCTCGATCTCCAGGATCAGGCGGAGCACTCCGTGGGTGGACGGGTGCTGGGGTCCCATGTTGACGACGATGCGTTCGTCGTCGGCGCGGGCCGCGGACTGGACGACCTCGTCCCAGTCGCCACCGGTGACGGTATATACGGTGCCCTCGGTGGTCTCGCGTGCGGACGCGGCCGACGCGGCGGATGCTGACTGCGTGCTCACGAGTACGACCTCCGCTGGTCCGGAGCCGGGATCTGGGCGCCCTTGTACTCGACGGGGATGCCGCCGAGGGGATAGTCCTTGCGCTGCGGGTGGCCCTGCCAGTCGTCGGGCATCATGATCCGGGTCAGGGCCGGGTGACCGTCGAAGACGATCCCGAAGAAGTCGTAGGTCTCGCGCTCGTGCCAGTCGTTGGTCGGGTAGACGGAGACCAGCGACGGGATGTGCGGGTCGCTGTCGGGGGCGCTGACCTCGAGGCGGATCAGCCGGTTGTGGGTGATCGAGCGCAGGTGGTAGACGGCGTGCAGCTCGCGGCCCTTGTCGTTCGGGTAGTGGACACCGCTGACGCCCGTGCACAGCTCGAAGCGCAGGGCCGGGTCGTCGCGCAGGGTGCGGGCGACGCGGACCAGGTGCTCGCGTTCGATGTGGAAGGTCAGCTCGCCGCGGTCGACGACCGTCTTCTCGATGGCGTTGCCGGGCGGGAGGCCCTGCTCCTCCAGGGCGCCCTCCAGTTCGTCGGCGACCTCGTCGAACCAGCCGCCATAGGGCCGGGCCGCCGGTCCCGGGAGCCGGACCGAGCGGACCAGGCCGCCGTAGCCGGAGGTGTCGCCGCCGTTGTTGGCGCCGAACATGCCGCGCTGGACGCGGATCTCCTCGCCGCCCTGGCCGCGGCGGCCGGGGAGGTTGGAGGCGGAGAGGTCCTTCTCGGGGTTCACCCCGTTCGCGGACCCGTTCGCCCCGTTGACTCCGTGGGTGCCGTTCGCGTCGCTCACCGCAGCAGCCCCTTCATCTCGATCGTGGGCAGGGCCTTGAGCGCCGCCTCCTCCGCCTCGCGGGCCGCTTCCTGCGCGTTCACGCCGAGCTTGGAGGACTGGATCTTCTGGTGGAGCTTGAGGATCGCGTCCATCAGCATCTCGGGGCGGGGCGGGCAGCCGGGCAGGTAGATGTCGACCGGGACGATGTGGTCGACGCCCTGGACGATCGCGTAGTTGTTGAACATGCCGCCGGAGGAGGCGCACACCCCCATGGAGATCACCCACTTGGGGTTGGGCATCTGGTCGTAGACCTGCCTCAGGACGGGCGCCATCTTCTGGCTGACCCGGCCGGCGACGATCATCAGGTCGGCCTGGCGCGGTGAGCCGCGGAAGACCTCCATGCCGAAGCGGGCGAGGTCGTAGCGGCCGGCGCCGGTGGTCATCATCTCGATGGCGCAGCAGGCCAGGCCGAAGGTGGCCGGGAAGACGGACGCCTTGCGCACCCAGCCCGCGGCCTGCTCGACGGTGGTCAGCAGGAAGCCGCTCGGCAGCTTTTCTTCGAGTCCCATGTCGTTAAAGGCCCCTCAGTCCCATTCCAGGCCGCCGCGCCGCCATACGTACGCGTAGGCGACGAAGACGGTGAGCACGAAGAGCAGCATCTCCACGAGCCCGAAAATCCCCAGGGCGTCGAAGGTGACGGCCCAGGGGTAGAGGAAGACGATCTCGATGTCGAAGACGATGAAGAGCATCGCCGTCAGGTAGTACTTGATGGGGAAGCGCCCGCCGCCGGCCGGCGTGGGGGTCGGCTCGATGCCGCACTCGTAGGCCTCGAGCTTGGCGCGGTTGTACCGCTTCGGACCGATCAGCGTGGCCATGACCACGGAGAAGATCGCAAAGCCTGCCCCGAGGGCTCCCAGTACGAGGATGGGCGCATACGCGTTCACCGCTCCTCGCTCCTCTCAGTCGGCACTGACTGCTGGCGGTTGCACTGGGCTCACGTCCGCCTCACCGGTCCCACGAGCCCCGCTCGTCCCGGGCGAAGATCGAGAACATGTGAAGCAGGTCACAAGCCCAACTGCCTCGCATCTTATGCCCGCCGCTCTGTGATCTGCGACACGGGGTATTGCACAAGCTTTGTGATCTCCACCACCTGACGAAGGATCATGAAGTCGGATGATGAGTGATCTTCATACGTGAAGCGTTCAGTTGATCACCAGACGTGACAATCTTGCCTGTCTTTGCAGGCCGGAGGGGGCGTCTCCATATCAAGAGAGTTCCGTTGCATGCAAATTGGCGTGGGACGCGGATGGCTGCTAGAGGACTGCGTTCACACATCAGGGGGAGGCGAGGGGTGGGGTGTGGACGCGGGTCGGGGTGCGTGCACGCGTTCACGAGCCGGGCGCGCGCGGGACGCCGTGGTTCCGGTGGTCGTTCCGTGACCTCCGCCACATTGATGAGAGGCCTCTGAGAAGCGGGCTTGGCCAACGACCCCAACCGATGGTAGGTGGGGGGCAATTCGGACGTAATGATCAAAGACCGTGATCAAGGGCTTGATCACGGGCGTCCGCAATGTCCGTTACGGCGTCAATAAAGAGCGACACGCCCGGGATTTGAGGGCTCGATTGAGTAACTGTGGCGCAGCACACGTTTCTTGAAGATATGAAGGAGCCCCTGGTACCGGTTGTTCCCATGTCCCACACCGCTCACATACGCAGCCACCGGAAGCCCCGCCGCAGCGCGTCGACCCTCGCGATGCGGGCCGGAGTTGCCGGTGGCGTTCTCGGCACCCTGGCAGTCGCCGGGGCGTCCGGCTCGGCGAACGCGGCCGAGCCGGTGACGCAGACCCTTGAACTGCCCACCCTGACGGCCGACCTGGCCGCTCAGGCGGCCCAGTCCGCGGACGCCACCGAACAGGCCGCCGCGCACTACCAGCTGCAGGCCGAGCGTGACGCGGCTGCCGCCAAGGCCGCCAAGGAGGCCAAGGCGGACCTCGCCGAGGCCAAGAAGAAGGCGGCCGAGGCCAAGAAGAAGGCGCAGGAGGAGGCCCGCAAGGAGGCCGCCGCTCGCGCCTCGCGCACCGCGGACCGGACCACGCTCTCCACCACGGCGAGCACCGGCTCCACCTCGACCTCGACCTCGACGTCCACCAGCACCTCCCCGGCCACCGGTTCCGCCGCGGCCGTCATCAGCTTCGTCAAGGCGCAGGTCGGCAAGGCCTACGTCTCCGGCGCCACCGGCCCGTCCGCCTACGACTGCTCCGGCCTGGTGCAGACGGCCTTCAAGCAGGTCGGCATCAGCCTGCCGCGCGTCTCCCAGGACCAGTCGACCGCCGGCACCCAGGTCTCGCTCAGCAACCTGCAGCCGGGCGACATCCTGTACTGGGGCAGCGCGGGCAGCGCGTACCACGTCGCGGTGTACGTCGGCGACGGGATGTTCGTGGGCGCCCAGAACCCCTCCACCGGCGTCGTGGAGCGCCCGCTGTCGTACGACCCGCCCACCGGCGCCGTGCGGGTGCTCTGACCGCACTCCGCACCTCTCACGCAAGGGCCGCAGCCGCTCGGGGGCAGCGGCCCTTGCGTCGTCCCTGGCATGCTCTGCCCGGGCCGCCGTCCGGCGGTCCGACGCCGAGTGGAGGAGTCCACGCGATGCCACGCGTGTTCGTTCAGGGAGTTCCCGCCGACTACTACCCGCGCCACGCCCCCGAGGCCGGGCGGGGCGCGGTGCGCCGCATCACCGAGGTCGGCGAGCAGGTGCTGCACAAGCCGTGCCGGGACGTCACGGAGTTCGGGCCCGACCTCGCCGCGCTCGTCGACGACCTGTTCCGCACCATGTACGTCGCCGAAGGGGCGGGACTGGCGGCGAATCAGGTCGGGGTCGATCTGCGGGTGTTCGTGTACGACTGCCCCGACGACGACGGAGTCTGGCATGTCGGGCATGTCGTCAACCCCGTGCTGGACACGCCCACGAGCGGGCGACGGCTGCTGGACGAGGGCGAGGGCTGTCTGTCGGTTCCCGGCGCCGTGATGGCCGTACCGCGGCCGGACCGGGCCGTCGTACGCGGGCAGGACAAGGACGGCCGTCCGGTCGTCGTGGAGGGCACGGGGTACTTCGCGCGGTGCCTGGTCCACGAGACCGACCACACCAACGGGTACGTCTACCTGGACCGGCTCTCGAAACGGGACAAGAAGGACGCGCTGCGGCAGATGGCGGACCGGCGGGACGAGGTGTACGCCCGCCGGGCCGCCAACGCCGCGGCTTTCAGCTCCTAGTCACGCCTTCGGGGCCACCTTGCTCAGCCCGTTGATGATGCGGTCCATCGCGTCGCCGCCCGTCGGGTCGGTGAGGTTCGCGAGGAGCTTGAGGGTGAACTTCATCAGCACCGGGTGGGTCAGACCGCGCTGGGCGGCGATCTGCATGACCTTCGGGTTGCCGATGAGCTTCACGAAGGCACGGCCGAGCGTGTAGTAGCCGCCGTAGGTGCCCTTGAGGACGCGCGGGTAGCGCTGGAGGGCGATCTCCCGCTGGGCGGGCGTCGCGCGCGCGTGGGCCTGCACGATGACGTCGGCGGCGATCTGGCCGGACTCCATGGCGTAGGCGATGCCCTCGCCGTTGAAGGGGTTCACCAGGCCGCCGGCGTCGCCGACGAGCAGCAGCCCGCGCGTGTAGTGCGGCTGGCGGTTGAAGGCCATGGGGAGGGCGGCGCCGCGGATGGGGCCGGTCATGTTCTCGGGGGTGTAGCCCCAGTCCTCCGGCATGGAGGCGCACCACGCCTTGAGGATCTCGCGCCAGTCCAGCTCCTTGAAGGAGGCGGAGGTGTTGAGCACGCCGAGGCCCACGTTGGAGGTGCCGTCGCCCATGCCGAAGATCCAGCCGTAGCCGGGCAGCAGCCGGTCCTGGGGACCGCGCCGGTCCCACAGCTCCAGCCAGGACTCCAGGTAGTCGTCGTCGTGGCGGGGGCTCTCGAAGTAGGTCCGGACGGCGACGCCCATCGGGCGGTCCTCGCGGCGGTGCAGGCCCATGGCGAGGGACAGCCGGGTGGAGTTGCCGTCGGCGGCCACCACCAGGGGCGCGTGGAAGGTCACCTCGCGCTTCTCCTCGCCGAGCTTGGCGGTGACACCGGTGATGCGGCCGGTGCGGTCGTCGACGACCGGGCCGCTCACGTTGCAGCGCTCGTACAGCCGCGCGCCCGCCTTCTGGGCGTTGCGGGCGAGCTGCTCGTCGAAGTCGTCGCGCTTGCGGACGAGTCCGTAGTTCGGGTAGGCGGCGAGATCGGGCCAGTCCAGCTGGAGGCGGGAGCCGCCGCCGATGATGCGCAGGCCCTTGTTGCGCAGCCAGCCGGCCTCCTCGGAGATGTCGATCCCCATGGCGACGAGCTGCTTCACCGCGCGCGGGGTGAGGCCGTCACCGCAGACCTTCTCGCGCGGGAACTCGGTCTTCTCCAGGAGCAGCACGTCGAGACCGGCCTTGGCGAGGTGGTACGCGGTCGTGGAACCGGCCGGTCCCGCCCCCACGACGATCACATCGGCGGTGTTCTCGGAGAGGGGCTCGGTCACGACGGTCACGGCGGGATCTCCCCAAGTTCGAAATCAGTGTGCCGACCGGCACTGGACATGGGCAGTCTATTCAGCAGAATTGATCACCCGGCTGAAGGGCTGCCCTGTGAACCGACCTCTCCCCGCGGTACGGCTGCGCGTTCCCACGCACGAGGACGCGGTCGCCTGGCACCGGGTCTTCGCCGACCCGGAGGTCATGGAGTTCCACGGCGGCAGGCCGGCGGAGCTGTCGGCGTACGAAGAGCTCACCGCGCGCCAGCGGCGGCACGACGCGGAGCACGGTTTCTGTCTGTGGACCCTACTGGACGAGTCCGGGGAGGTCATCGGCTTCACCGGTGCGCAGCCCTGGCCGAGGGACTGGGGCCCGGTCGGCGAGACCGAGATCGGCTGGCGGCTGGGGCGGGCGCACTGGGGCAAGGGGTACGCCACCGCGGCGGCGCGGGAGACGCTCGGCCGGGTGCGGGCGGCCGGGGTGCCCGGTGTGGTGGCGATGGTCCGGCCGGGCAACGGGCGGTCCCTGGCGGTGGCCCGGCGGCTCGGCATGGAGCAGGCGGAGACCTACACCCACCCCGCGTTCGACGAACCGGCACTCTGCTTCCGGCTGAGCCTCACCGACAACTACGCACAGTAGTCGTCTGTTACAGAAAGACACCGGCGCCTTCCGGGCGGCCCGGGCGGGAGTTACCCTGCCAGTACCGCTGGGGGTGACATCTGTGCGTATAACACCCAAAACACCCGAAGTGCGCGTCCCGCGTCTGGTCGGTCTGATGGCCATGGACGCGCGCGAAACGGCCCGGGCGCGGGGGCTGTCCCTCAACGCGCCGGACCGCCCGGACTTCCACCGCACCGTCGTCGACTACGTCGTACGCCAGTATCCGCAGCCCGGCGCCGAGGTGCCGGCGGACTCGATGGTGTACGTGTGGTTCGACTTCGGTGAGGGCGAGGGCGGCGGAGGCGTGCGCGAGCCGCGCGTTCCGCGGCCCCCGACGGGCGGACTGCAACGGGAACTGGACCAGCCCGGCGACCCGTGCGGGGTGGCCGGATTCAGCTCTCCTTGAAGCCCCGGTGCAGTGCGACCACACCGCCGGTGAGGTTGCGCCACGCCACCTTCGACCAGCCCGCCTTGCGCAGCCGTTCGCCGAGGGCGGGCTGGTCGGGCCAGGCCCGGATGGTCTCGGCGAGGTAGACGTACGCGTCGGGGTTGGAGGACACCGCGCGCGCGACCGGCGGCAGCGCCCGCATCAGGTACTCGGTGTAGACGGTACGGAAGGGCGCCCAGGTCGGGTGGGAGAACTCGCAGATCACCACGCGTCCGCCAGGCCGGGTGACCCGGTACATCTCCCGCAGGGCCGCGTCCGTGTCCTGCACGTTGCGCAGCCCGAAGGAGATCGTCACCGCGTCGAAGGTGTCGTCCTTGAAGGGCAGCTTCGTCGCGTCGCCCGCGGTGAACGGCAGCCAGGTGTGCTTCCTCTTGCCGACCTGGAGCATCCCGAGGGAGAAGTCGCAGGGGACCACGTACGCGCCCGTCCGCGCGAACGGCAGCGAGGAGGTGGCCGTGCCGGCGGCCAGGTCCAGGACCTTCTGCGCGGGGCGTGCGTCGACCGCCTTCGCCACCTCCCTGCGCCAGAACCGGTCCTGGCCGAGCGACAGCACGTCGTTCGTCAGGTCGTACCGTTCCGCCACGTCGTCGAACATCGAGGCGACTTCGTGCGGCTGCTTGTTCAGGGAAGCGCGGGTCACCCGCCCATTCTTGCAGCCCGCCCTCCGAGCAGGGGCGTCGGCTTCCTGCGCGCCGCGACGTCCTCCACCCAGCCGCACAGCAGCACGAAGCCGGCGATCAGGATCCAGCCGACGCCGATCATGGACCATTGGCTGTCCAGCGGCAGGTAGTGAGAGATTCCCCTTCATGAGGAGACCACTGAGGCCGATCGCCGCGTTCACCTGTGCCGTCGCACTCGCGGTGACCGGCTGCTCCCAGGGGGCCGGGAGCACGGCGGCCGCGGGCACGCCCCGCTCCGCCGCCCACTCCCCCGGCTACACGCCCTACGTCAGCGCCACCGAGGCCGCGGCCACCGACTCCGCCGGTTCCCCGACCACGTACAACCTGGCCTTCGTGATCTCCGGCGGCAGCGGCTGCACCCCGGAGTGGAACGGCACCGAGGCCGTCGCCGATTCCGCCGTGACGTCCCGGATATCGGCGTTGAAGAAGAACGGCGCCACCGTCCGTGTCTCCTTCGGCGGGGCCTCCGGAAAGGAGTTGGCCGCCACGTGTGACAACGCCGAGGAACTCGCCGCCGCTTATGCCGAGGCGCTCGACGCGGCCGGTTCCACCGCGGCCGATTTCGATATCGAGGGAGAGGAACTGACCGACTCCGCGTCCGTCGGCCTGCGTTCGCGGGCGATAGCCCGGCTGCAGAGGGAACGGCCGGACCTGGAGGTCTCCTTCACCCTTCCGGTGATGCCGTCGGGGCTCGACGCGGGCGGCCTCGCCCTGCTGGAGTCGGCGAACACCCATGACGTCCAGGTGTCCACGGTCAATCTCATGACCATGAACTACGGCGAGTCGTACGGCGGTGACATGGGGGACTACGCCGTGACGTCCGCGAGGGCCGCGCACGCGCAGTTGAGGAAGGTGTTCGGGCTGTCGGACGCCGGGGCGTGGCGCGGGATGGCGCTCACGTCGATGATCGGGGTCAACGACGTGGCCGGTGAGACGTTCACGCTCGCCGACGCCGGTGAGGTGCGGGCGTTCGCGGAGCGGAAGGGCATCGCGTGGGTGTCCATGTGGTCCGCGTTCCGGGACCGGCCGTGCGCGAGCGCATCCGCCGCGCAGGACGCGTCGACCGTGTGCAGCGGGGTGAAGCAGGAGAAGGGGGCGTTCGCAGAAGCGTTCGCGGGGTGAGGTACGGGTGGGGGACGCCCCTCAGCGCCGCCGGAACACCAGCCTCCCCGCCACCACCGTGGCCACGCACGTCCCCGCCCCCCGCTCGGTCAGCTCCGCCTCGTCGCGGACGTCGAAGACGGCGAAGCGGGCCGGGGAGCCCGGGGCCAGGGCGGGCGGGGTCGCGGGCGGGAGGGCGGAGGCGAGCGGGTCCAGGGAGGGGACGCCGGGGGAATGGGGCCGGCGGGGCAGGAGTTCGAGCCCGGTGCGGTGCACGGCGTCCCGTACCGCGCGGTTGCGCAGCGGTGCGCAGGCCGCCGCGACCGTGCCGTGGGCGAACATGCGCTGCACCCCGCGCCGGGCGCTCGCGCCCCAGCGGGCGTCGTCGGGGGCGAGGGCCGTCAGCGCGTCCCCGGTCAGCGGCTCGGTGCCGAGGGTGTCGGCCTCCCGCGGGTCGGGGTGGTACGTCTCCTCCAGCAGTTCGGTGCCGTGGAGGTTGACGAATCCGGGCGTGAGGATGCCGGGCCAGCTGCGCACGCGCGCGTGCGGGTGCGCGGCGGCCAGCTCCTCCAGGGGCCCGACGGCCTCGATGCGCTCGCCTCTGACGAGGACGGCGTGGCCCCGGGAGTCCGCGTGGATCGTCAGCACGGGGCGCCTAGTTCGACGCGAGCAGCTTCAGCTCGGGGTGGGCGGTGCCGCCCTCGATGGCCGTGGAGGAGATGTGCGAGACCACGCGGTCGTCGACGGGGTCGTTAGCCGGGTCGTCGTGGACGAGCAGGTGCTCGTACGTCGTGGACCGCTGGGCCGGGACCCGGCCGGCCTTGCGGATCAGGTCGATGATCTCCAGGCGGTTGGAGCGGTGCCTGGCGCCGGCCGAGGAGACCACGTTCTCCTCCAGCATGATGGAGCCGAGGTCGTCGGCGCCGTAGTGCAGGGACAGCTGGCCGACCTCCTTGCCGGTGGTGAGCCAGGAGCCCTGGATGTGCCGGACGTTGTCCAGGAAGAGGCGGGCGATGGCGATCATCCGCAGGTACTCGAAGAGGGTCGCCTGGGTGCGGCCCTTCAGGTGGTTGTTCTCGGGCTGGTAGGTGTACGGGATGAAGGCGCGGAAGCCGCCCGTACGGTCCTGTACGTCCCGGATCATCCGCAGGTGCTCGATCCGCTCGGCGTTGGTCTCGCCGGTGCCCATCAGCATGGTGGAGGTGGACTCGACGCCCAGCCGGTGCGCGGTCTCCATGATCTCCAGCCAGCGCTCGCCGCTCTCCTTGAGGGGCGCGATGGCCTTGCGGGGGCGCTCGGGGAGCAGTTCCGCGCCGGCGCCGGCGAAGGAGTCCAGGCCGGCCTCGTGGATGCGGGTGATGGCCTCCTCGACCGACACCCCGCTGATCCGGGCCATGTGCTCGACCTCGGACGCGCCCAGGGAGTGGATGACCAGCTGCGGGAAGGCTTCCTTGATGGCGCGGAAGTGCTTCTCGTAGTACTCGACGCCGTAGTCCGGGTGGTGGCCGCCCTGGAACATGATCTGGGTGCCGCCCAGCTCGACGGTCTCCGCGCAGCGGCGCAGGATGTCGTCGAGGTCGCGGGTCCAGCCCTTCTCCTTGTCCTTGGGGGCCGCGTAGAAGGCGCAGAACTTGCACGCCGTGACGCACACGTTCGTGTAGTTGATGTTCCGCTCGATGATGTACGTGGCGATGTGCTCGGTGCCCGCGTAGTTGCGGCGGCGTACGGCGTCGGCGGCGGCGCCCAGGGCGTGCAGGGGGGCGTCACGGTAGAGGACGAGTGCCTCTTCCGGGGTGATCCGCCCACCGGCAGCGGCACGGTCGAGGACAGACGTGAGGTCGGCCTTCTCGGTCACCAGGGCGTCCCTTTCGTCAAGGGTTGTGGACGGGTCGAAGTCAGCCTACGCCAGCCGTTTCGGCCGCCCGCGCTCAGGCCGCGTACGCGCCGATCAGCAGCCCGGTGAGGGCGCCGGCCAGGAGGAACGGGCCGAAGGGTACGGCCGTCTTGCGGCCCGCGCGCCGGGCGAGGACGAGCACACCGCCGTAGAGCGCGCCGAACAGGAACCCGGCGAAGGTGCCGAGCAGCACGGTGGGCCAGCCGTACCAGCCGAGGACGGCGCCCGTCCCCAGGGCCAGCTTCACGTCGCCGAAGCCCATGCCGCCCGGGTTGACGCGGTACAGCACGTAGTAGCCGGCGCCGAGTGCGAGGGCTCCGTAGAGGGCGGTGCGCCAGTGGCCGGCGTGTTCGGGGAGCAGGGCGGCGAGGCCGAGCAGGGCGAGGGCGGTGGCGGCGAGCGGGAGGGTCAGCGGGTCGGGCAGCCGCTGCACCCGGAAGTCGACGGCGGCGAGCAGCACGCCGACGGGCGCGAGCAGCAGCCAGACCGCCAGTTCGGGCCGGGTGCCGGTGGCGGCGGCGAGGGCGGCGCAGACGAGGGCGCCGACGGTGGCGAGGAGGAGCGCGGAAGGGGCGTACGGCTGGTACGACATGACGGGCGCGCGCTCCCGGGCGCCCGCGCGTTCGCCGGAGCGCCCGCTCCCCTCGGCTGCCGCGCGTCCGTCGACGTGCGCGCACTCCCCGCACCGGACCCCGCCCAGCCACCCCCGGACCGGATGCCGGCCGTCCGGGCAGCGCTCGCGCCAGGGCTCGCCGGACGGGACGGCGAATCGGTAGGCGGCGCGGGGCAGCAGCGTGCCCGTCAGCGCGCCCCACACCGCGGCGACGAGCACCAGCACCCCCGTGGTCACCCCGCCCACGCTCCCCTCCCCCTCGGCCGGCCCGTCCCGGGTTCCTACCCCGTTCAGGGCCGGAGCAGTTCCACCTTCACGTCGGCCGGGAAGCCGGTGGTCGGCCCGACCCGGCGGGCGAACTCGGCGACGGCCTCCAGCTGGGGGGCGCCGAAGCTGAAGTCGAGGGTGGTGAAGTACCGCTCCAGGACGGCCTCGTCGAACGCCTCCCAGCGGGCGGCCTGTTCGGCGACCTTGTGGACCTCTTCCAGGGAGAGGTTGCGGGACTCCAGGAAGGCCTCGTGCACCTTGCGGGTGATGAAGGGCTCGCGTTCGAGGTAGTCGCGCCGGGCCGCCCACACCGCGAACACGAACGGCAGACCGGTCCACTCCTTCCACAGCGCGCCGAGGTCGTGCACCTGGAGGCCGTAGCGGGGGCCGTCGAGCAGGTTGGCGCGCAGGGCCGCGTCCCCGATGAGGACGGCGGCCTCCGCCTCCTGCATCATCAGGCTGAGGTCGGGCGGGCAGGTGTAGTAGTCGGGCTGGACGCCGTAGCGGTCGGCGAGCAGGAGCTGGGCGAGCCGGACCGAGGTGCGTGAGGTCGAGCCGAGGGCGACCCGGGAGCCGTCCAGCCGGTCCAGCGGGACCTGAGAGACGATCACGCAGGACATCACCGGGCCGTCGCAGCCGACGGCGATGTCGGGGAAGGCGACGAGATCGTCCGCGTTGCGCAGGAACTCGACCAGGGTGACGGGACCGATGTCGAGGTCCCCGCGCACGATCTGCTCGCTGAGCTTCTCGGGGGTGTCCTTGGTCAGCTCGAAGTCGAGGAGCGTGCCGGTTCTCGCGAGCCCCCAGTAGAGGGGCAGGCAGTTCAGGAACTGGATGTGGCCGACGCGCGGCCGGGTGCGAGAATTGTCCACATCGCGAGACTAGACCCCATGCGCTACGGTGCCGGGACCGGCCCCACCTCCAAACGGGCTAGCGGACGTTCAAACATCCGGGTGAAGTGATCTTGACCTCTCTTGATTTCGGCCGCCCGGATGCTAGGCTTGCCGCAAGTTGCAGTTTGGTTTCCCTTGCAGTACAGAGCCTGCGGAGCATGTAACCGCGGGCTCTCGTCGTTTTCAGACGAATGCAGTCGTGCAGCACCGTTTCGCACTTGCAGGTTCTGGAGCAGGGCAACCCTTTTGAGCCCAAGGAGGGCTTATGGCTACCGGAACCGTTAAGTGGTTCAACGCCGAAAAGGGCTTTGGCTTCATCGCCCAGGAGGGCGGCGGCCCCGACGTCTTCGTTCACTACTCCGCGATCAACGCCACCGGCTTCCGCTCCCTCGAGGAGAACCAGCAGGTGAGCTTCGACGTGACGCAGGGCCCGAAGGGTCCGCAGGCGGAGAACGTCACTCCCGTCTGATCACTGCCTGATCGCAGAACCTGAGTGCAGTACCCAAGGAGCCCCGCGCCGTCCGGCGACGGGGCTCCTGCCTTTCCCCGTTCATTTCGTGTTCATGAACGCTCACACGTGCTGCATGATCAGCACGAACCGGGTCCCGGCCGCGAGCGCCTCGTACGCGTGAGGTACGTCTCCCCGGTATGACATGTAGTCACCGGGGCCGAGTTCCACGGCCTCTCCGAGCGGACCGGCTTTCACGGCCCCTTCACTGACCACGATGTGCTCGACGGTCCCGGGAATGTGGGGCTCGGAGTCCCGTACGGATCCGGGCTCCAGCCACACGTGGTAAATGTCCCGGCGCGCCCCCGGCGGGCTCGCCGAGAGCAGCGCGGCCACATAGCTGGACCGCTCCGAGCCGACCGTGGGCCCCTCGCCGGCCCGGATCACCTGGACGCCGGGCGCCGGTGACTCCACCAGCGTGCTGAACGGCACGCCGAGCGCGACCGCGAGCGCCCAGATGGTCTCCATGCTCGGGTTGCCGCTCGCCGCCTCCAGCTGGGACAGCGTGGACTTGGCGATTCCGGCGCGTTTGGCCAGCTCGGACAGGGACAGGCCGGCACGGCCGCGCTCCCGCTTGAGAGACGCGGCGATCCACTCCAGGGGGAGCCGGGCGGGTACCTCGGACATGGGCGTTCGCTCCATCGGTACGATCGTTCGCCTTGACGGACAGGGCACTCACTGTCCATTGTAGAAAACATGCGTTCGGCACAGCGAACAGCCGCGACTGGTTCCCACGGCTCCCTCGTCCGCAACAGCTCGCTCGTCTGGCTGGCCAGCGGTGTCGTCGGCGTCTCCTTCGGTGCCGTCTCCGTCGCCGGCGGGCTGCCGGTGTGGGTGCCGGTGCTGATGTCCCTGGTGGTGTACGCGGGATCGGCCCAGTTCAGCGCGGTGGGTGTGCTGCTCGCCGGTGGCGGCCCGGTCGCCGCCGTGGCCACCGGGCTGCTGCTCAACACCCGGACGGCGGCCTTCAGTCTGGCCGTGGCGGAGATCCTCGGCACCGGCCGCGCGGCCCGCTTCCTCGGCGCCCACCTGGTCACCGACGAGACGGTGGCCTTCGCCCTCGCCCAGCCGGACCCGGTACGGCAGCGGCGGGCGTTCTGGGTATCCGGGCTCGGCCTGTTCGCCGTGTGGAACCTCGGCGTCCTGGCCGGCGCGATGGCGGGCAGCGCACTGGGCGACACCGCCCGCTACGGCCTGGACGCCGCCTTCCCCGCCGTGCTGGCCGCCCTGGTCCTGCCCGCCCTCCGCGCGGACGCGACGGTACGGCGGTGTGCCCTGCTCGGCGCCGCCCTGGCCCTGGCGGTCACGCCCGCCGTCCCGGCCGGGGTCCCGGTCCTGCTGGCCCTGGCCGGACTCTTCCTGCACCGCCCCCGGGGAGCCGCCGCATGAACACCACGCTCGCCGTGATCCTCGCCCTGGCCGTCGGCACGTACGCCTTCCGGCTGGTCGGCCCGGTCCTGCACGGCCGGGTCACGATCCCGCCGCGGGTCCAGGAGCTGGCCGGCGCGGGCGCGGTGGTCCTCCTGGTCGCCCTGCTGGCCACGGGCGCCCTGACCGAGTCCGGCGGCTTCGCCGGCTGGGCCCGCCCCGCCGGGGTGCTGGTGGGCGCGGCCCTGGCCTGGCGCCGGGCACCGTTCGCCGTGGTGGTCCTGGCCGCGGCGGCGACGGCGGCGCTGCTGCGGTGGGCGGGGGTCGGTTAGGCGGCGTTCCGCCAGACGGTCAGGTCGCCGGTCAGGAAGGCGATGTCCGGCATCGCGGTGGACTTCGTCTGGATCACGTACAGCCCGATGTTCCCCTCGGTGTCCTTCATGCAGAACTCGGTCCCGGCCGCCGCCGCGGCCAGCGTCCAGCTGTGCCGGTGGGCGCTCCTCAGCATGAGACGGCACTCGTCGAGGGTGGTGCCGTGGGCGCCGAACATCTGCATGAACACCACCTTGTCGCCGGTGAGTTCACAGCCGGTCGCCCGGCAGTCGAAGCGGACGTCCCCCTTGCGGTCCTTCCGCTCGGGGTTCTTGTCCCCGAGGCTCAGCGAGGTCTTGGCGTCCAGCCACACCTGCGCGAACCCCTCCGGCCGCGGGTCCCGGGGCGAGGCCGAGGCCGAGGGCACGCTGTCACCGGCCCCCGGGTCCGACGTCCCGGAGGAGCCCGCCGCGGAGCCCGCCGCGGAGTTCGACGGAGAGTCCGACGAGGACGCCGACGCCCGCGCGGACGCCGCCCCGCCGGCCCGTGAGGAACCGGTCGCCGCGGCCCGCCCGCCCGACCGGTCCCGTGCGTCCATCACCGTCCACGCCAGCAGCGCCACCAGCAGCGCACCGCCGAGCACGCCGGTCACCGAGATCAGCGCGGCGCGCCGCCGGCGGGCCGTGCGCTCCTCCGGCGTCGGCTGCGGCCACCCCGTCAGCGGCTGCGGGTAGGTGACGAGCGGCTGTGGGTACGCCGTGGGCGCGGGCACCGGCGGCTGCGGAGAGGCCGGGGTCGGCTCGGGGACGGGTGCCGGGACCGCGACCTCCGGTCCGGTGATCTCCCGCCACACGGCCGGTCCCCCGCCCGCGTCGGCCTCGGTCCCCAGCCGCTTGCGGCACCACTCCACGATCTCCGCCGGAGTGGCCCGCTCCGCCGGGTCGGCGGCCAGACACCGGGCGAGCAGCGGACGCAGCGGCTCGGGCAGCAGGTCCAGGTCGGGTGCGGAGTGCACGATCCGGTACAGCACGTTCACGGCCGGGCCGTCGCCGTACAGCGGCCTGCCCAGCGCGGCGAACGCGGCCGTCTGCCCGAGCGCGAAGACGTCCGTCGCCGCCGTCACCCCGTCCCCGGCCGCCTGTTCGGGCGCCATGAACGACGGAGTGCCGATCGTGCCGCCGGTGGCCGTGTACGACGTCCCGTCGGCGGCCAGCGCGATACCGAAGTCGATCACCCGGGGCCCGTCGGCGGCCAGCAGCACGTTCGACGGCTTCAGATCCCGGTGCACGATGCCCTCGGCATGGATCGCCTGCAACGCCTCGGCCACCCCCGCCATCAGCCACAGCACCGCCGGCACGGGCAGCGGTCCGCGCCGGGCCACCGCCTCCGCCAGCGACGGCCCCGGCACGTACAGCGTGGCCAGCCACGGCGGCACGCCGTCCGCGTCCGCGTCGATCAGCTCGGCGGTGTACGCCCCCCGGACCCGCCGGGCCGCCTTGATCTCCCTGCCGAACCGCCGCCGGAAGTCCGGGTCGTCCGCCAGCTCCGGCCGCACGACCTTGAGGGCCACGGGCCGGCCGCCCTGCGTGTGCGACAGGTAGACCCGGCCCATGCCGCCGGCACCGAGCCGGGCGGCGAGCCGGTAACCGGCCACCCTTGATGGATCGTCCGCCTGCAGCGGCTGGAAGATCTCCGTCGCGTGGTTCACGGCCCCAGTACCCCCCGGTGTGATGCATTGGCCAAGGGCAGCAGCCTAAGGGGACGTGTCGGTGCGGTCCGCTACGGTCCCTCCCCATGACCGACACGCGCGCCTTCTACGACGCCATCGCCGAGGACTACGCCGACCACTTCCGCGACCCCCTCGCCGAACGGCCCCTGGAGCGGGCGCTGCTCGCCGCGTACGCCGAGCAGGTCGGCCCGGGCGGCCGGGTCGCCGACCTCGGCTGCGGGCCGGGCGCGGTCACCGCCCACCTGGCCGAGCTGGGGTTGTCCGTCTTCGGCCTGGACCTGTCCGAGTCCATGATCGCCATCGCCCGTCGCGACTTCCCGCGGCTGCGGTTCGAGCAGGGCTCCATGCGGGAGCTGTCCGTCGCCGACGGTTCGCTGGCCGGGGTGGTCTCCTGGTACTCCAGCATCCACACCCCCGTGGACGAACTCCCCGACCTGTTCGCCGAGTTCCACCGCGTACTGGCGCCCGGCGGGCGGCTCCTGCTCGCCTTCCAGGTGGGCGACGTACCGCTCCGCCTCGAACGCCCCTTCGGTCACGACGTGGCCCTGGACTACCACCGGCGCCACCCCGGGCAGATGGCCGAGCTGCTCTCCGACGCGGGCTTCACCCTCCGCTGCACCACCGTGCGCGAGCCCGAGGTGACGCGCGGCGAATCACCCGTCCCGCAGGCGTTCCTTCTCGCCCAGAAGGAAGGCTGACCAGGCGGAGGGGGTGACGGTGAGGTGGGCGGCGAGGGGTTGCTTCGAGTCGCGGATGTGGATGGCGGTGGGGTGGGCGGCGACTTCCACGCAATCGCCGCCTTCGCCACCGCTGTGGCTGGATTTGAACCAAGTCAGTTCCGCGCTGCTCATAGCGTCTCCAGCTTCTTTTCGATCAACGCTCGCGTTTCCAGGGGCGGAAGTGCCACGGCCCGCATGATCCCATAGCGATCGGCGATCTTCCGTACCTCCTCCCGGTCCGTGACGAGTCGGGGGAACCCTTGGATCTCCGTGTACGCGACCTGCGAGTGCCCCCGGGGAACAAGGAGGTTGAACGCGCCGTCCATGTTGGGGTGTTCCTGTAGGCGCGTCGGCATCACCTGGATCTCCACGTTTCTCATACTGCCGACGTCCAGCAGGCGGCGCAGTTGCTCGGCGTGAACGCGTGGCCCGCCGATCGGTCGATCGAGCACGACCTCTTCGAGTACGTAGCTGACCACGGGGGCCGGTACGCGCTCGAACACCTGCTGGCGTGAGAGTCGGTCGGCGACCCGCTTCTCGATGGTCTCCTCACTGAGGAACGGTCGGCGTTTGGTGAACACCGCCCGCGCGTAAGCCTCGGTCTGCAACAAACCCTGCACCGCATGGTTGGAGTAGTGGTGCAGCTCCACAGCCTCCGCTTCCATCGCCGCGTAGTTCCGGTACCACTCCGGGTGCCGGGTCCGCGCCTTGGCCATCGCCTCCTCGACCTCGGGGATGACGTCCGTGAACAGCCCGTCCGCATTGAGGATCTTGTCCGCCCTCCGCAGGAACTCCGGCCTCGGCGTCCGCACCCCCCGCTCGATGGCCGAGATCAGATCCGGACCGTACCCCGCCAGCTGACCGAACTCCCTCTGGTTCAGCCCGGCCTTCTCGCGCAGCAACTTCAGCTGCTTGCCGATGAGGACGAACACCGCGTGCGACCCGTTCGCCTCCGCCGGTGTCTCCGGCCTCCGCTCCTCCAACACGACACCCTCCACGACACCCGTACACCAGACGATCCGCACCCGTACGACTACGGAGAGTCGCCGAGTATCCCCTGGTCAGGGTAGAGAGAAGTGACCACTGTCGGTGATGTGAACGTAGAAATCTCCACCCCCACAACCGAACTCGTCCAACGGCTCAGCCCGACCCCCCGAGGTGCCCGGCTGGCCCGTCGGCTCACCAGTACCGCGCTCGCCACCTGGGGATACCCCCACGACGGCGACCTCAGCCACACCGCCCAGCTCATCGTGGCCGAACTCGCCGCCAACGCCGTCACCCACGGTCGCGTACCGGGCCGGGACTTCGAACTGCGGCTCGCGCTGCTCCCCGCCAGGGACACCTTGCGTATCGAGGTGAGCGATGCCCGGGGCGACCGCGCCCTGCGGTTCCTGGACGGGCGGCTGGAGGACGAGAACGGCCGGGGTCTCGTGGTCGTGCAGGTGCTGGCCACCCTCTGGGGCGTGTCCGAGCGGGACGTCGGCAAGACGGTCTGGGTGGAGCTGGCGCTCAGCGCAGGGCGGCGACCGTGTCCGCGAAGGCCCGGGCCGGCGGGCTGAGCGCGTCCCAGCGGCGCACGGCCCAGCCGACGGGGAGGGGACGGAGGCCGGGCAGCGGGACCAGGCGCAGTGGGCCGTCGCCGGGGACCGGCAGCCCCGGTACGGCCGGTACGACCGCCCTTCCGATCCCCAGCTCGGCGAGGAGCAGGGCCGTGTCCCAGTCGGCCACGTTCGGTTCGTAGGCGAACCGGACGCCGCGTTCGGCGCACGCCGCTTCCAGGTGGGCGGCGGACGTGGAGTTCGGCGGGAGCCGGATGACCCGGGCGTCGGACAGCTCGGCCGGGTCCAGGTGCGGGCGGTCGGCCAGCGGGTCGTCCGCCCGGACCGCGAGGAGCCACGGCAGCTCAGCGACCGTCCGCTGCTCGATGCCCCGGACCGGCGGTCCGATGGTGATCCAGGCGAGGTCCAGCGTGCCGTCGGCGAGGGCGTCGAAGCTGCCCCGGCCCGAACTGACCGTGCGGAACTCCAGGTTGACCCTGGGGTGCCGGCGGCGGAACGCGACGACCGCGTCGGACATGAAGTGCCGGACGGTCGTCGCGCCGGTGGCCACGCGGACGTACCCGCTGTGGCCGTCGACCAGGTCGCGCAGCTGTCGTACGGCGACGTCCAGGGCGTTGATGCCCTCGCCTGCGGCGGCCTCCAGTATCCGGCCGGCCTGCGTCGGTACGACCCCACGCGGCCGGCGTTCCAGCAGGGCCACGCCGGTCTCCCGCTCCAGCCGCTTGACGTGCTGGCTGACGGCGGACTGGGTGCGGCCCAGGTCGCGGGCGACCGAGCTGAGGCTGCCCGCACGGCACACGGCGATGAACACGCGGAGGTCTTCGAGGGTCACAAAACCCAAGCTAACACTGGGGTTTGGTGAGGAAACCCAAGGATTGACTGGGCTCAGCACGGCGCGCGAGGATCGTTCGCGGGCCGCGACCGACCCAGGCGGCAACCCGCTCCCCGCCCCACCGAGTCCGGAGGAGGTGGGACCAGCGAGGAGCGGGTGCCGACCCTCGCCGCGCGCACCGGCGGTGGCCCAATCCGTCCCTCACCTCAGCGCTCGTACAGCGCCTCCACCTGCGGAGCGAAGTCCCGGAGGACCCTGTCCCGGCGGAGTTTCATCGACGGAGTCAGGTGGCCCGCCGCCTCGGTGAAGTCCACCGGGAGGACGGTGAAGCGGCGGATGGACTCGGGGCGGGAGACCATGCGGTTCGCCTCGTCCACCGCTCGCTGGAGAACGGCCGTCAGTTCCAAGTCGCCGACCAGGAGTTCCGGCGGTACCGGATGCTTGCCGATCATCTGGCGCCAGTGCGTGATGCCGTCGGGGTCGAGGGTGATGAGGGCGGCCACGAACGGGCGGGCGTCGCCGACCAGCATCACCTGGGAGATCAGGGGGTGCTGGCGCAGCCAGTTCTCCAGCGGGGCCGGGGCCACCGACTTGCCGCCCGCGGTGATCAGCAGTTCCTTCTTGCGGCCGGTGATGGTGAGGTAGCCCTCGTCGTCCAGTTCGCCGATGTCGCCGGTGGGCAGCCAGCCGTCCCGGGTCGCCGGTACCACCCCGCCCGCCTGCGGGTCCCAGTAGCCGCGCAGCACATGGTCGCCGGCGAGCAGGATCTCGCCGTCCGCCGCGATCCGCACCCGCGTGCCCGGCAGCGGCCAGCCGACCGTGCCGAGGCGGGGCTTCAGGGGCGGGGTGACCGTCGAGGCGCCGGTGGTCTCGGTGAGGCCGTAGCCCTCGAAGATCTCGATGCCGGCGCCGGCGTAGAACGCGGCGAGGGACCGGCCGAGCGGGGAGCCGCCGCAGATGGCGTACCGGACGCGGCCGCCCATGGCGGTGCGGATGCGGCGGTAGACGAGGGGGTCGTAGAAGGTGCGCTGCGTCTTCCGGGCGCGGCTCGGACCGCTTCCGGTGCCGGTCTGCCGGGCCTCCAGCGCCTCGCCGTAGCGCCGGGCCACGGCCGCCGCGCGGTCGAAGACCGACGCCCGGCCGCCCTCCTCCGCCTTGGCGCGGGTGGAGTTGTAGATCTTCTCCAGGATGTAGGGGATGGTCAGCAGGCAGGTCGGCTTGAAGGCGGCCATGTCCGGGAGGAGTTCGTCCGGGGCGAGGCTCGGCGCGTGGCCGAGGCGGACCCGGGCGCGGACGCAGGCGATGGCCACCATCCGGCCGAAGACGTGGGACATGGGGAGGAAGAGGAGGACCGACGGGTCTTCGTCCTTCCCCTTGAAGACGGGGTGGAGGAGTTCGATCGCGTTGTCGACCTCGGCGAAGAAGTTGCCGTGCGAGAGGGCGCAGCCCTTGGGGCGGCCGGTGGTGCCCGAGGTGTAGATCAGCGTGGCGAGCGTGTCGGGGCCGAGCATGCCCCGGCGTACGGCGACCTCCCCCTCCGGCACCGGCGCGCCCGTCTCGGCGAGCCGGGTCACGTGGTCCTTCTCCATCACCCACACATGGCGCAGGTCGGGCAGGTGCGCCAGCTCCGGGCCGATGGCGGCGGCCTGGGCGGCGGTCTCGGTGACCAGGGCGACCGCGCCGGAGTCGTGCAGGATCCAGCGGGTCTGGAAGACGGAGGAGGTCGGGTAGACGGGGACCGTGACCAGGCCGGCGGCCCAGGCCGCGAAGTCGAGGAGGGTCCATTCGTAGGTCGTACGGGCCATGACGGCGATCCGGTCGCCGGGCATCAGGCCCTCGGCGATCAGGCCCATGGCCACCGCCTGCACCTCGGCGGCGAACCGGGCCGCCGTCACGTCCGTCCAGCCGCCGTCGGTCCGCTTGCGGCTGAGGACGACCTGGTCGGGTGCCGCCTCGGCGTTCTCGTACGGCAGGTCGGCGAGGGAGCCGTGGGTGACCGGCGGGGCGAACGGCGGGACCGACGCCTCCCGTACCGCGCCGTCCAGCCGGCGTATCTCGGGTTCCACGAGGACCGGGCGGCCGTCGTAGTCGGTGGCGGAGACGTGGGTGCCGGAGGAGGCGGGCGGGGTGGGGTACGGCGTGGACACGGGCGGCTCCTCTGGCGTGCGTGCACCTGCGGCCGACCCTGGTGCGGACAGGGGTTACCGCTGGTTAGGCAGGTGATCGTACGACTCCGCTGTGAGGGGGTTGTGCGGGTTCGGGGATGGTCCGGAGCCGGGGATGTGCAGCCTCGCGGGTTATGTGACGGGTGTTCAGCTTCGCCGGGGTGCCGTCTCCGCCGACCGTGTCCCCTTCGACTTACCTCCGGTAACCTTACTCCCGAGTAAGCACGAGACCCCCGCTGGAGGCGCGATGACCGCCGTCACCCTGAGCGCGTCCCCCGCGCTGGCTCCGCTGCTGGCCCGGGGCGCCCTGCGCTCGCCCTTCAAGCGCCCCGCACCCGACGCGGCCTTCCCGCGCACCCGGCTCGTGCTGCCCGGTGTGCGCGTGGACCTGGTGAAGCTGGCCGCGTACGAGCGGGTCTGCGGCTTCCCGACCGGCGAGCCCGGCCTGCCGGTCACCTACCCGCACGTCCTCGGCTTCCCGCTGGCCATGCGGCTGATGAGCGGCCGGGACTTCCCGCTCCCGCTGCTGGGCCTGGTCCACACGTCCATCGAGATCGTGCGGAGCGCGGCACTGACGGCCGACGGGGAGTACGAGCTGTCCGTCCGGGTGGAGGGACTGGCCCCGCACCGGCGCGGGACACAGGCCGCGGTGGTGACGGAGCTCCGCTCGGGCGGGAAGGCGGTGTGGGAGTCCCGCAGCACCTACCTGGCCCGGCACCGCACCGGGCCGGGTGCACCTCCCGGGCCACGGGAGGACACCGGCGCGCGGCTGCCCGTCGTCGCCGAGTGGAGCCTCGCCGGGGACGTGGGGCGGCGGTACGGGGCCGCGTCCGGCGACCGCAACCCCATCCACCTGCACCCGCTCACCGCCCGCCTCTTCGGCTTCCCGCGGCCCATCGCGCACGGCATGTGGACCGTCGCCCGCTGCGTGGCCGCGCACGGCATCCCGGACGCGACCAGGGTGCGGGCACGGTTCCGGTCCCCCGTGCCGCTGCCGGGGACGGTGGCCTACGGGGCGGACGGCAGCGGGCGGTTCGAGTTGCGCGGCGGGGGCGGGCGGGTGTGCGTGGAAGGGGACGTGTGGGGGAAGTGAGCGCCGTCGCGGAGTGCGAGCGGGCGGGGGCCGCGCGCGCCTAGACCGATTCGGCCGGCTCGGCCGACGGTGACCACATCTGACCCCGCATCAGGTTGCCCAGGCCCGCCCACGCGAAGTTCATCAGCGTGGCCGCCGCCTGGCGGTCCGTGACCCCCGGCGTGGCGTTGGCCCACGCGGCGAGGGACTCGGCGGCGCCCACCAGCGCCTCGGCCAGCCCGGCGACCTCGTGTTCCGGCAGGTCGGGGTCCCGGTGGGCCTCGCGGGCCGCCACCGCGACCAGCCGGGTCACGAACGCGACGATCTCCCTGCGCATCGCGGCGGCCTCGGCCGCGAAGGGCTCCCCGTGCGTACGGGCCTGGAGATGCAGCACCGACCAGCCGTCGGGGTGCTCCCCGGTGTGCGCGAAGAACGCCCGCAGGCCGTCCCAGAGCTGCCGGTCGGCGGGCAGCCCCGGCCGAACCCCGGCGCGGACGGCCTCCGTGAGCGCGGCGGCCTCGCGGCGGATGCAGGCGGTGAAGAGGTCTTCCTTGGAGTTCAGGTACAGGTAGACCAACGGCTTGGACACGCCCGCGAGTTCGGCGATCTCGTCCATCGAGGCGGCCATGTACCCGCGTTGCCCGAAGATCCGTACGGCGGCGTCGAGCATCTGCTGCTCGCGCACCGCCCTCGGCATCCGTTTGGTCTTGACGGCACCCATGAGGGCAAGACTAGTTGGGCCGGGGCCCGCACTAGTGGGGCGCGGCGGCCCCGCCCTGCGCCCGCGAGGTGTCGTCGGTCCCGTCCTCCTGGCTGCGGTTGGCGTCCAGGTTGGCCTTGATCCGGTCGACCTTGCCCGCGATGTGCACGGACGCCCGGTCCCGCTCCTTGCGCAGCGCCACCCAGCTGATCGGCGCCGAGAGGACCAGGGCGAGCAGCAGGACCCACAGTCCGTTGGAGTCGCCGAAGCCGCGCGGGAAGAGGCCCGAGTAGACGGCACCCCAGACGACCACGAGGCAGCCCGCGAAGATACCGAGGCGCATCAGCGTGTAGCGGAGCATCTCATTCCACTCGTCCGATTCCAAAAGGGGTCATCGTCCAGTGAAGCACGGACCGCGGGCGATCACGCAGGGGGGTCGGCTCAGCCGAGCGGCAGCAGCATGAACACTTCGTCGCGGTCGTCGCCGGGCGCGACCCGGATGGCGTCCGGGACGCGGCCGACCTCCTTGTAGCCGCAGGAGGCGTAGAACCGCTCCAGTCCGTGCCCGCCCCGGCAGGTCAGCCGGATCGCCCGGACGCCCTCGATCCCGCGGGCCGCGTCCGCCGCGGCGGCCAGCAGGTCACGGCCGTAGCCCCGGCCCTGGTGGCGGGGGTGGACCATCACCGTGTACAGCCACACCCAGTGCGTCATGAGCCGGTGCGCGGTGTGGGTGAGGAAGGCGGTCGCCGCGACCTCGCCGGCCTCGTCGTGGCCGACCAGCAGCCGGGTGCGCCCCTCGGCCATCTGCACGAAGTGGCGCACCAGCTCCGGCCGTATCTCCTCGCGGCTCACCGGCGGGACGAAGCCGACGGCGCCGCCCGCGTTGGAGACGTCCGCCCACAGGTCGAGGATGCCGTCGCGGAGGGTGGGGGTGATCGCTGGATCCAGGGTGAAGGTAAGAGGCACGGTGGCAGTTTACTTATTACCCAAGGGCTCGTGCAGCCACCTTCAGGTCGGCCACCAGGCCCTGGTACGCCGCCTTGCGGTCCTCGTCGTCCTGCGCGCGCAGCACCGAGGACGGGTGCACGGTCGGCACCAGCCGCTCCGGCCGGCCGTGGATCTCCCGTTCGAGCACGGTCCCGCGTACCTCGCCCACCCGGAACGACGACCCCAGCAGGGCCTTGCCGGCCGTCGCCCCCAGGATCACGATCAGCTCCGGCTCCACCAGCGCGAGCTCCGCCGCCAGCCAGGGGCCGCAGGCCGTCATCTCCCGCAGGCTGGGCGCCTTGTGGATGCGGCGCTTGCGAGGCTCGGCCTGGGTGAACTTGAAGTGCTTCACCGCGTTGGTCACATAGGCCTCGGCGGGGTCGATGCCGGCGTCCTGGAGCGCCCGGTCGAGCAGCTTGCCGGCGGGGCCGACGAACGGCCTGCCCTGCCGGTCCTCCTGGTCGCCGGGCTGCTCCCCCACGAGCATCACGCGGGCGTCGGTGCTTCCGGCGCCGAAGACCGTCCGGGTGGCCGCGCGGTGCAGGGGGCAGCCGTGGCAGTCCGCCGCGGCCTTTCGGAGAGCGTCCAGGCCGGCTCCCTCGGGAACGAAGGGAGCCGCGTCGTACCGGTCCTCGGGTGCCTTCGTGGGCATGCGCCCCGGGTACCCAGCCGGGGGCGCGGGGAACTGCGCGACCGGTCCCCGCGCTCCCGCACGACTACCCGTGCCTCACACCCGCATCGGCTGCGGGGACTCCCGGCGCTCGGGGTCCGGGCCGTCGTACTCGCGGATGATCTCGTAGCGGGTGTTCCGCTCCACCGGGCGGAAGCCGGCGTCCCGGATCAGTTCCAGGAGATCGTCACGGGTCAGCTTGTTCGGCGTGCCGAAGTTGTCCGCGTCGTGCGTGATCTTGTACTCGACGACCGAGCCGTCCATGTCGTCGGCGCCGTGCTGGAGGGCGAGCTGGGCGGTCTGCACGCCGTGCATGACCCAGAAGACCTTGACGTGCGGGACGTTGTCGAAGAGGAGCCGGGAGACCGCGAAGGTCTTCAGGGCCTCGGCGCCGGTGGCCATCTGCGTCCGCGCCTGGAGGCGGTTGCGGACCTTGCCGTCCTTCATGTCCACGAAGTCGTGCTGGTAGCGCAGCGGGATGAAGACCTGGAAGCCGCCGGTCTCGTCCTGGAGTTCACGCAGCCGCAGGACGTGGTCGACGCGGTGGCGGGGCTCCTCGATGTGGCCGTACAGCATGGTGCACGGGGTCTTCAGACCCTTCTCGTGCGCCAGGCGGTGGATGCGGGACCAGTCCTCCCAGTGGGTCCTGTGGTCCACGATGTGCTGCCGGACCTCCCAGTCGAAGATCTCCGCGCCACCGCCGGTGAGGGACTCCAGGCCGGCGTCGATCAGCTCGTCCAGGATCTCCGAGGCCGACAGACCGGAGATCGTCTCGAAGTGGTGGATCTCCGTCGCGGTGAAGGCCTTCAGCGAGACGTCCGGCAGGGCGGCCTTCAGCTCGCGCAGGGACCGGGGGTAGTACCGCCACGGCAGGTTCGGGTGCAGGCCGTTGACGATGTGCAGCTCGGTGAGGTTCTCCGACTCCATCGCCTTGGCGAGCTTGACGGCCTCCTCGATGCGCATCGTGTACGCGTCCTTCTCGCCCGGCTTGCGCTGGAACGAGCAGTAGGCGCAGGAGGCCGTGCACACGTTGGTCATGTTCAGGTGCCGGTTGACGTTGAAGTGGACGACGTCACCGTTCTTGCGGGTCCGCACCTCGTGGGCGAGCCCGCCGAGCCAGGCCAGGTCGTCCGACTCGTACAGCGCGATGCCGTCCTCACGGGTCAGCCGCTCCCCGGAACGGACCTTCTCCTCCAGCTCGCGCTTGAGCCCGACGTCCATGTCCACACCTTTCTACGACAGCACCGCCAACGGTATCCCTAGACCTCTTCCGGCAGCTCCCCGACCCGGTTCTCCCACTTCGTGGACAGCACGATGGTGGTACGGGTGCGGGAGACGCCCTTGGTTCCGCTCAGCCGGCGGATGATCTTCTCCAGGCCGTCCACGTCCGTCGCCCGCACCTTGAGCATGAAGGAGTCGTCGCCGGCGATGAACCAGCAGTCCTCGATCTCCGGCAGGTCCCGCAGCCGCTGGGCGACGTCCTCGTGGTCGGCGGCGTCGGAGAGCGAGATGCCGATCAGCGCGGTGACGCCGAGGCCGAGGGAGGCCGCGTCCACCGTCGCGCGGTAACCGGTGATGACACCGGCCGCCTCCAGCCGGTTGATGCGGTCGGTGACGCTGGGGCCCGACAGGCCGACGAGGCGCCCCAGCTCCGCGTAGGAGGCCCGGCCGTTCTCCCTCAGGGCCTGGATGAGCTGCCTGTCCACCGCGTCCATGCGATCGAAGCCTTCCGGTGAAAGTTCCTGAAGTGATGAGAGGTACTGCTGCTTGCCTTACTCGCCCGCCGTGCCGCCGCCGAGTTCGCCCTTCCACCGCCGGTACAGGCCGTGCCCGACGCCGGCCGCGTCCAGCACCCGGCCGGCGACGAAGTCCACCAGGTCCTGGATGTGGGTGGCGCCCGCGTAGAAGGCGGGCGAGGCCGGGACGACCGTGGCGCCGGCGTCGTCCAGGGCGACGAGGTGACGCAGCGTCTGTCCGTTCAAGGGGGTCTCCCGCACGGCCACGACCAGCGTCCGGCGCTCCTTCAGTGTGACGCTCGCCGCACGCTGGAGCAGATCCTTGGACAGGCCGAGCGCCACACCGGCCACACAGGCGGTGGAGGCGGGCACGATGAGCATGCCCTTCACCGGGTACGACCCCGAGGAGGGGCCGGCGGCGAGGTCGCCCGCGTTCCAGTACCGCACCCCGCTGACGTCCGCCTCGAAGGTGCCCGGCTTGCCGTCGGCGCCCCGGCCCAGCCATTCCCGCAGGTCGTCCTGCCAGTGGGCGTCCCGGAACGAGATCCCCGTCTCGTCCAGCAGCGTCAGCCGCGAGGCCCGGCTGACCACCAGGTCCACCGCTTCCCCCGCCTCCAGCAGCGCCCGCAGCACCGCAGCGGCGTACGGCGTTCCGGAGGCTCCGGACACCCCCACGATCCAAGGCACGCGCTGCATTTCTCCTGCGTTCACATCTTGAGCGTACCGGTGGGTTGGGCAGGGCTCAGGCCGGGTGGGGCGCCCGGCCGCCGGCCTCCCCCTCAGCGCACCCGATGGCGGGCCGACCGTACTCAGACGGTCAGACCGCGGACCAGGAGATCGAGGAGCGCGCACACGAACAGGGCGATGCCGATGAAGCCGTTGACCGAGAAGAAGGCGCGGTTCAGGCGGGAGAGGTCGTGGGGGCGGACGATGCGGTGTTCGTAGACGAAGGCACCGGCGACGATCAGCAGACCGAGCCAGAAGAAGGCGCCGGCGTGGGTGGTCAGGCCGTACCAGACGAACAGGGCCGTCGTGAGGGCGTGGCAGACCCGCGCGCCCCGGATCGCGGCCGGGATGCCGAAACGGGCCGGGACCGACATGACGCCGATCTCGCGGTCGGTCTCGACGTCCTGGCAGGCGTAGATCAGGTCGAAGCCGCCGATCCAGATGCCGACGGCCAGGCCCAGGATCACCGCCGTCCAGGACCACTCGCCGCTGATCGCCAGCCAGCCGCCGATCGGGCCCATGGACTGGGCGAGGCCCAGGATGGCCTGCGGGAAGTTGGTGAACCGCTTCCCGTAGGGGTAGACCACCATCGGGACTACCGCGACCGGGGCCAGGGCCAGGCAGAGCGGGTTGAGCAGGGCCGCCGCGCCCAGGAAGACCACCAGGGCGATCAGGGCGCCCGTCCAGGCGTGCCTGACCGACATCGCGCCGGTCACCAGCTCGCGGTGGGCCGTGCGCGGGTTCCGGGCGTCGATCTCGCGGTCGATGATCCGGTTGACGGCCATGGCGAAGGTGCGCAGGCCGACCATGCAGACGGTGACCAGCAGCAGGCGGCCCCAGTGGATGTTCCCGTCCCCCTCGTACATCGCCGTCAGGGCGGCGATGTAGGCGAAGGGCAGCGCGAAGACCGAGTGCTCGATCATCACCAGGCGCAGGAAGGCCTTGGTGCGTCCCGGCTGGGGGATGGCGGCGGATGCCGAGGTCACAGTCCGTACTCCTTCCAGCGGCGGTCCACCAGGGCCGCCGTATCCGGGTCCGACAGGACCATCTCCGGCCAGCCCCCGTCCCGGGTGTAGCCCTCCTCCGGCCACTTCCTCGTCGCGTCGATGCCGGCCTTGCCGCCCCAGAACTGCTGGTAGGAGGCGTGGTCCAGGTGGTCGACGGGGCCTTCCACGACCGTGAGGTCGCGGGCGTAGTCGGTGTTGCCGAGGGCCCGCCAGGCGACCTCGTGCAGGTCGTGGACGTCGCAGTCGGCGTCCACGACCACGATCAGCTTGGTCAGGGACATCATGTGTGCCCCCCAGATCGCGTGCATCACCTTCTGCGCGTGCTTCGGGTACTTCTTGTCGATCGAGACGATCGCGCAGTTGTGGAAGCCGCCGGCCTCGGGCAGGTGGTAGTCCACGATGTCCGGGACGATGATCTTGAGCAGGGGCAGGAAGAAGCGTTCCGTGGCGCGGCCGAGGGGGCCGTCCTCCGTGGGCGGCCTGCCCACGACGATCGACTGGAGCAGGGGCCGCCTGCGCATCGTCACGCAGTCGATCGTCAGCGCCGGGAAGGGCTCCTGCGGGGTGTAGAAGCCGGTGTGGTCGCCGAAGGGGCCCTCGGGCAGCATCTCGCCCGGCTCCAGCCAGCCCTCCAGGACCACCTCGGCGTTGGCCGGCACCTGGAGCGGGACCGTCTTGCAGTCGACCATCTCGATGCGCTTGCCGGCGAGGAACCCGGCGAAGAGGTACTCGTCGATGTCGCCGGGGAGCGGGGCGGTGGAGGCGTACGTCACGGCGGGCGGGCAGCCGAAGGCGATCGCGACCGGCAGGCGTTCGCCCCGGCGCGCGGCCACCTGGTAGTGGTTCCGGCTGTCCTTGTGGATCTGCCAGTGCATGCCGATCGTGCGCTTGTCGTGGCGCTGCAGCCGGTACAGGCCCAGGTTCCGGACGCCGGTCTCGGGGTCCTTGGTGTGGGTCAGGCCCAGGTTGAAGAAGGAGCCGCCGTCCTCGGGCCAGGTGAACAGCGCCGGGAGCCGGTCGAGGTCGACGTCGTCGCCGCGCAGGACGACCTCCTGCACCGGCGCCTCCTTGACCTTCCGCGGCGGGACGTGGGTCATCGCGCCCAGCTTGCCGAAGGCCTCGCGCACGCCGACGAAGCCGTGCGGCAGCTCGGGCCGCAGCAGGCCGCCGATCTTCTCGGAGATCTCGCCGTACGACTTCAGGCCCAGCGCCTTCAGCAGGCGGCGGTCGGTGCCGTACACGTTCATGGCGAGGGGCATGTCCGAGCCGCGCACGTTCTCGAAGAGCAGCGCCGGGCCGCCGGACTTCTGCACCCGGTCGACGATCTCCCCGACTTCCAGGTACGGGTCCACCTCGGCCTTGATGCGCTTGAGGTCTCCCTCGCGCTCCAGCGCCCGCAGCAGGGAGCGAAGATCGTCGTAAGCCATGTGTCCCAGTATCTGCCACCCGCTACTCTGGCCCGGTCACCAGGGTCGAATCACGGCGTGGGGAGTACGCGCGGCCATGCTCAGGTATCTGCCGTTCCTGCTGGTCATGGCGCTGTTGATCTACTCCGTCGCCTGGCGGTTCACCGACCGGACCCGGCGCGGCCCGGCGGGCGGCTCCACCCCGGCCGAGCGGCACCGCGACACCGCGGCGAACTGGGTCGCCCCGGACGACAACCCGGAGTTCCTGAAGTCCCTGGACGACAGGACCCGGGGCGGGGACGACGGCCCCCGCCGGGACTAGGGCCTGATCCGAACGCAAGGCCCTGCGGCCGGCCTGCGCGCGCGTGAGGTGAACGTCCGTCAGACATCCCGGGGCTTTCCCCCTTAACGACTTGCCACCGCCGACTCCGGGTGGGGTTAATGGTCGGCATCGAGACACGAGGGATCTTCTGACCTCTGGGGGACCACATGGAGACCGGCCAGTCGCCCGAGCGCCCGGCCCACGCACCGCCGTCCGCACCGGCCGCCCCGCCGGTCGCGCCGCCGTCCGGTCCGCCGCCGGAGCCTGCGGCCACCGCGCACTCCGGGCCGCCCATGCCGGACGTGCCGCCGCCGGCCCGGACCGCTCCGCCGGCCCCCGTGGAACTGCGGGTCAGCAAGCGGATCCTGTGGATCGGCTCGGCGGTCTACCCGCTGCAGAACATCGCCCGCGTCTACACCTTCACGATGCGGCCGAGGCGCAAGGAGGCGGTGCTGCGGTTCCTGCGGTACGCGGCCGGGACCCTGGTCGTCGGGTTCATCGCGATGCTGCCGGGGCTGCCCTCGCTGACGTTCCAGGGCGCCGACTCCGGCGGGGCGAGCTACGTGGCCTGGGTCTGGTTCCTGGCCCTCGCCGCCGCCGTCTACTTCTTCATCGACATGATGTCCGTGCTGACGGCCCAGCCCCACTACGTCCTCGCCGTCGAGACGTCCGGCGCCTCCACCGGGCTGGTCACCAGCCGGGACGCGCGCCATCTGGACCAGCTCGTGGGCCAGATCTCGTACGCCATCGACCACCCCGACACCGAGTTCCGGGTGACGGTGGAGCGCCTGACCGTCTCGCCGAACCACTACTACTTCGGCGACAACGTCAACATGTACGGCGGCAACGGAAACGTGGGGATCACGCGATGAGCGGCAACAACTACTACTACGGCGACAACGTGAACATGTACGGCGGCCAGGGCAACCAGGGCATCGTCAGGAACCAGACGGCCGCCGCCGGACAGGACCCGGCGCTGGTCGCGGCCCTCGCCGAACTGCACCGGATGATCGCCGAGTTGCGCGCCCAGGTGCCGGCCGCCAGCGCCCGGCTGCTCGACGAGTCGCTGCCCGCCCTCAGCACCGAAGCCGCCGTCCCCGCGCAGGAGCGGCACCGCGCGCTGATGGCGATCGCCGGGATCGCCGCCACCGTCGGCGCGGTCGGCCAGCCGGTGGCCCAGGCGGTCCAGGCGATCGTCGGCCTGCTGGGCGGCTAGAAAGGCCCGCCGAAGGGTGGAAGCATGAGGGGAGGGACCCCGGCTCTGCGGAACGAGGCCAATGGTGAGTGACGCGCGTATCCCCACCGTGGATCTGCGGATCTGGACCGACGGGGACGCGGTGCCGCGGGCCAGGCTCGCCCGTACCGTCGACCAGGCGCTGCAGAGTGCCGGGTTCCTGCTGGTCACCGGACACGGCGTGGCACCGGAGCTGCGGGCCGGGATCCGGTCGGCCGCCCGGGAGTTCTTCCTGCTGCCCGCCGAGGTCAAGCAGCGGTACGCGGCGAAGGTCGGCGGACGCGGCTGGCTCGGCCCGGGCACCGAGGCCAACGGGTACGCGGAGGGCACCGAGACCCCGCCGGACCTGAAGGAGTCGCTCACCTTCGCGACCGCCGAGCCGTTCGGGGATCCGGTCCTCGACGCCGAGTGGTACGCGCCCAACGTGTGGCCCGCCGAGGTCCCCGCGCTGCGCGGGCTGTGCGAGGAGTACCTGGGCCGGATGGCCGCGCTGGAGAAGGAGCTGCTGGCCCTGCTGGCCTGCGCGCTCGGTCTCGGCGCCGACTTCTTCGCCCGGCACATGGACCACCCGACGTACGGCTTCAACATCAACTGGTACCCGGGGACGGACGTCGTCGGCGCGCCGCAGCCGGGGCAGTTCCGGATCGGGCCGCACACCGACTTCGGGACCGTCACCATCCTCGACCGGCAGGCCGGCCGGGGCGGACTCCAGGTGTACACCGACGCGGACGGCTGGCAGGACGCTCCGTACGACCCGGCCGCGTTCACCGTCAACATCGGTGACCTGCTGGCCCGTTGGACCGGGGACCGGTGGCGGTCGGGCCGGCACCGGGTGCTGCCCCCGCCCGTCGACGCGCCCGCCGAGGAGCTGATGTCGCTCGTCTACTTCGGCGAGTGCACCCCGGGCACGCTGGTGGAGTCCCTGCCGGCGCCGGTGGGCCGGGTGGCGTACCCGCCGGTCGACTCGCACGTGTACCTCCGCGCCAAGCTCGACTCGATCACCGTCGGCTGACCTCGTCCCGGTCCTGCCCTCACCGGTCACCGAGGGTTAATCACTTCCGCGTTCGGCCTGCCATCCGTTCCGTTGAAATGGACCGGGCGGGCATGTCCCGGCCGCGTCTGACGGCATTGCCTTGCAGGGGGCCCGAACACCGGGCCCCTTCGGCGATGGGAGACGCGTGCGAATCACTGACATCCAGCGCTGCGAGGTCCGGCCGGGACGGCTCGTCGAGTGGACGCTGAGCCCGGCGACCGTCGCGGCGGCGACGGCGCTCCCGGAGGACTCCCGGCCGCCCGCCTACATCCAGGAGTCGCACATCAGGACGGCCAGGTCCGTCCGCGAGGACGGGCTGTTCGTGCCGACCTGGCTCGGCACCGCCTTCGACCTGCCCGGCCCGCTCGACCTCGATGTGCTGGAGCGGGCCCTGCACGCCTGGACCCTGCGGCACGAGACGCTGCGCAGCGGCTTCCGCTGGGCCGGTGACGAACTGCGCCGGTTCACGCTCGACGCGGCCGAGGTGTCCCTGCACCGCGAGGACGCGGGCGACTTCCCCGACGCGGAGGGCCTGGTCCGGCACCTCCAGCACCGCTTCGACACGGTCGCGGACGCGCTGCGCTGGCCCAACCTCATCTACACGGCGGTGGTCCGCGACGACGGCGCGAGCGTGTACATGGCGTTCGACCACAGCAACGTCGACGCCTACTCGGTGCAGCGGATCGCCGCCGAGATCCACCAGCTGTACGCGGCGGGCCTGGGCGGCACCGAGCCGGACGACCACGGGCCGGTCGCCAGTTACGTCGACTTCTGCGAGATCGAGCGGGCCGGCGCGGACAGTCTCGACGGCCGGCACGCGATCGTGGAGCGCTGGCGGGAGTTCATCCACCGCTGCGACGGCACACTGCCGGCCTTCCCGGTCGACCTGGGCCTGACCCCGGGCGGACCGCTGCCCAGGCAGCAGATGCTGTGCGAGCCGCTGGCGGACGCGGACGCGGCGGCAGCCTTCGAGGCGTACTGCCGGCCGTACGGCGGCAGCCTGGTCGGGCTGCTGGCCGCGACCGGGCTCATCGTGCACGAACTCGGCGGGCAGCCGGTGTACCGGACGGTGGTGCCGTTCCACACCCGGGTGAAGTCCCGGTGGAGCGACTCGGTGGGCTGGTACGTGGGCGGCGCCCCGATCGAGGTGCCGGTGGGCCGTACCCGCGGCTTCCCGGAGGCCCTGCGGGCGGTGCGCGCCGAGCTCCAGGCGAACCGGTCGCTGGCCCGGATGCCGCTGGCCCGGGTGCTCCGCCTGCTCGGCTCCGACTTCCGGCCGACCTCCCCGGACCTGCACTCGATCGTGTCGTACGTCGACGCCCGCGGCATCCCGGGCGCCGAGCGGTGGACCGGGCTGAAGGCGTACGGGCTGATGCGGGTGTCGTACGGCGACCAGGTGTGCGTGTGGGTGAACCGGCTGCCCGAGGGGCTGTGGCTGGCGAGCCGGTACCCGGACACGGACGTCGCGGTGAAGACCATGCGGCTGTACGTGGAGCGGCTGCGGGACCGGATCGCCTCGGTGGCCGACGGCAGCCTCTCCGCGGTCTCCTAGGCGTTCGCGCCGAGTGCCCCGATCAGGCGTTCCAGCCGCTCGCGCCAGCGCTGCTCGGACTCCTCCTCACCCTGGAACTCGTGCGTGAAGCGGAGCACGCTGGCGTTGTCCCCTTCGCGCTCCAGATGGAACCGGAGCCGGCCGGCGCCCTCCAGCGTGTACTCCGCGACCCGGTCCACGTCCCACGCGGTCACCTGCCCGCTGCCCAGGTCGCGCAGGGTGACCGCGCCGCCGAGGCGGTGTTCGAGCACCTCGACGGCGGTGAACCAGGACGCCAGCCCCTCGGCCGTGGCCACCGCGGCCCAGACGTCCTCCATCGGCCGCGGGAGCTGCACCACGAAGTGCAGGATGTGCTCGTTCCCGTGCGTCTGGCTGGTGCCCTGTGCGATGGAACCGCTCATGACACCAGCCTGCCCCCGACCCGGGGCACCCGCACGCGGCGGTCACACGCCGGCGTAGGAGTGCTTGCCGCTCACGAAGATGTTGACGCCGTAGTAGTTGAACAGCCAGCAGCCGAAGGCGAGCATCGCCAGGTAGGCGGCCTTGCGGCCCTTCCAGCCGGCGGTGGCGCGGGCGTGCAGGTAGCAGGCGTAGGCGATCCAGGTGATGAAGGACCAGGTCTCCTTCGGGTCCCAGTTCCAGTACCGGCCCCAGGCGTCGCCCGCCCAGATCGCGCCCGCGATGATCGTGAACGTCCACAGCGGGAAGACGGCCGCGTTGACGCGGTAGGCGAACTTGTCCAGGGAGGCGGAGGCGGGCAGCCGCTCCAGCACGGAGGACGCGAACCTGCCGGGCGTGCCGCCGGACTCCAGCTTGTTCTCGTACGAGTCCTTGAACAGGTACAGGATCGTGGCGACCGCGCCGACGTAGAACACCGCTCCGCAGAAGATCGCGGTGGAGACGTGGATGTACAGCCAGTACGAGTGCAGGGCCGGCACCAGCTGGTCGCTGGCCGTGTACAGGACGGTGACCGCGAGGCCCAGGTCCAGCAGGACGGTCGTGACGAGGAACAGGCCGAGCCAGCGCACGTTCTTCTTCAGGGCCAGCAGCGCGAGGTACACGCCGACGGCGACCGTGGAGAAGGTGATGTTGAACTCGTACATGTTGCCCCACGGCGCCCGCTCCACGGAGGCCGCGCGGGCGACGACACCGCCCAGCTCCACGAGGAACGCGAGCACGGTGAGGGAGATGGCGATCCGGCCGTACAGGTCGCCCTGCTCGTCGCCGCCGTGCGCTCCCGGCCCGTCGGGCACGTCCCGCGCGCCGGACGCCGAGCGGACGACGACCTTGGGCCGCTCCAGCACGGCGGTGCCGCCGGCCTGCCGCACGGCGACGGCGGGGGCGGCCGCCTTGCGCTCGCCACCGGCGGTGAGCGCGGCGGCCGTACGGCCCACCTTGCTGCGGCTGCCGAACAGCCACTCGGCGATGTAGGCGAAGAAGGCCAGGGTGTAGACGGCCATCGACGAGTAGATCAGCGTGTTGCTGACGCTCGCGAGGTGTTCGTTGGTTGCGGCGGCGAGAGTCACTTCTCAGCCCCTTCGGCAGGTACGGCTGGGGATTCGGAGGCGTCGTCGTCGGGGTCGGGGGCCCCCGGCGCCTGGTCGTAGAGGATTCCGGCGAGGTCGCCCAGCTCCTCGGGCACCTTGGCGGACTCGCTGCGGCCGAGCCCGGCCATCTCGACCACCGTGACGCCGTCGGCACCGCGCACCGCCCGCACCCACACGCGGCGGCGCTGGATGAACAGGGACGCGGCCAGGCCGAAGATCGCGGCGAGGGCACCGCCGAGCGCCCAGCCGCCGCCCGGCTCCTGGACGATCTCGAAGCCGGCCCACTCCTTGATGTTCTTCTCGAAGGTGACGGTGCCGGCGCCGTTCGGCAGCTTCATGGTCTCGCCGGGCTGGAGGTTGTCCCTCAGCTGCGCGCCCTTGGCGTCCTTGTAGTCCTTCATGTGGGTCTTGTCGAGCTGGTACACGCTCTGCGGCAGGCCCGAGTCGACGCCCAGGTCGCCGTGGTACGGCTCCAGGTTCAGCATCGGGTTCAGCAGCGCGGGGAAGGAGGAGGCGATCTCCGTGCCCGTGCCGCCGTAGGTCGGCAGGAGGAACGCCTTGATGCCGAGCTGCTCCTTCTTGCCCTTGGCGTCGCGGTAGCCGTCCATGACCTTGACGACGCCCTGGGAGGTGACGTTGCCGTCGAGCGGCAGCAGCGGCACGGCGTCGCGGTAGACCACCTTGCCCCGGCCGTCCCGGACGGTGATCACGGGCGCGTAGCCGTGGCTGACCAGGTAGACCTTGGAGTCGCCGATCTTCAGCGGCTCGTTGACCTTGACGGTGGTCGTCCTGTCCTTGCCGTACGCGCCCTCGCTGTAGCGGATCCGCGCCTGGAAGGTGCGCGGGGTGCCCTTGTTGGGGCCCGTGAGCTCGTAGGTGCCCTGGAAGTCCTTCAGGTCGAAGCTGAACGGGACCAGGTCGTCGTTCTGGAACAGGCTGCCGGACTTGAAGTCGTCGTACATCGGCAGCGCGTTGGAGAAGCCGTCGCCCTCCACCATCAGCTTGGTGCCGTCGGACTTGTACAGCTGGCCCGAGGCGAAGGCGACGAGCAGCACGATCAGGGCGATGTGGAAGACCAGGTTGCCCAGCTCGCGCAGGTAGCCCTTCTCGGCGGCCACGGCGTCACCGGCGAGGTGCGCGCGGAAGCGGCGCTTCTTCAGCAGGGCGAGCGCGGCCTCACGGACCTGCTCCGGGTCGGCCTGCGTCCGCCACGTCGTGTACGCGGGCAGCCGGGTCAGCCGCCTGGGCGCGCCCGGCGGACGGCCGCGCAGCTGGCCGACGAACTGCCAGGTGCGCGGGACGATGCAGCCGATCAGGGAGACGAACAGCAGGATGTAGATCGCGGAGAACCACACCGAGCTGTAGACGTGGAACAGGCCGAGCCTGTCGTAGACCGGCGCCAGCGTCGTGTGGGCGGCGCGGAAGTCCTCGACCTTGCTCGCGTCCGCGCCGGTCTGCGGGATCAGCGAGCCGGGGATGGCGCCCAGCGAGAGCAGCAGGAGCAGCAGCAGCGCGACCCGCATGGAGGTCAGCTGCCGCCAGAACCAGCGCACCCAGCCGATGACGCCGAGGGACGGCGGGGCGGAGATCTCCTCCTGCGGGGCGGTGGACAGCTGGGAGCCGGCGGCCCCCAGGTCCTCCTGGTCCCGGCCGAGGTCGGTGTCGGTCTTGCTCATCGATCAGATCCCCACAGTGAAGCCGTCGGACCAGGTCTGCATCTGCTGGATCAGACCGCTCCAGGCGCCCGTCAGCAGCAGCACACCGGTCACGATCATCATCGAGCCGCCGATGCGCATCACCCACACATAGTGGCGCTTGATCCAGGCGAAGGCACCGAGCGCCTTGCGGAAGGCGATCGCGGTGATGACGAAGGGGACGCCGAGGCCGAGGCAGTAGACGACCATCAGCAGCGAACCGCGCGCGGCGCTCGACTCCTGGAAGGAGAGGAAGTTCACCGAGGAGAGCGTCGGGCCCATGCAGGGCGTCCAGCCGACCCCGAAGAGGGCGCCGAGGACGGGCGCCCCCAGCAGGCCGCCCGTCGGCCGCTTGTGGAAGCGGAACTCGCGCATGGTGAACCAGGGCAGCAGCCCCATGAAGAAGACGCCCATGACGATCATGAGCAGGCCGAGCACCCTGGACAGGGTGCCCTGGTACTCCAGCAGGTTCGAGCCGAAGTAGCCGAAGAGCGCGCCGGTGGAGACGAACACGGTGCTGAAGCCGAGCACGAACAGGGAGGCGCCGGTGATCATCCGCCCCCGTTTCGCCTCGGCGAGGTCGGTGCCCGCGACGCCCGTCACATAGGAGAGGTAGCCGGGGACCAGCGGCAGCACGCAGGGCGAGAAGAACGAGACCAGCCCGGCGAGCAGCGCGATGGGCAGGGAGACCAGCAGGGCACCGTGCAGCACGGTCTCGTTCCGCCCCGGCCCCGACTCCGCGGCCAGCGTCAGCAGTGCACTCACGTCACTTCTCCGCGAGGACCGGCTTGATCATCTTCAGCAGGGTGGTGTCGTCGAGCGCCTCCAGGGCGCGTGCGGCGACCTTCCCGTGCCGGTCGATGACGAGGGTCGAGGGGATGAGCTGCGGGTTGAGGGTGCCCTTCTCGAAGCGGAGCATGAGCTTGCCCGTCGGGTCGTACAGGCTCGGGTACCCGACCCCGTGCTCCTTCTCGAAGTTCACGGCCGGGGTGGTGCTGGTGTCCCGGGTGTTGATGCCGACGAACTGGACGCCCTTGTCCTGGTACTCCTTGGAGACCTTGGCGAAGTACTCGGCCTCCTGGCGGCACGGTCCGCACCACGAGCCCCAGACGTTCAGGACGACGACCTTGCCCTTGTAGTCGGCGACGTCGAGGGTCTTGCCGTCGATGGTCTTGCCGGACAGCTCCGGGGCCGCGGCGCGCCGGCCGGCGGACACGGTGTCGATGCCGTTCTTGCCGGTGACGAAGTTGGTGTCGCCACCGCCTCCGGAGATGCCGCCCTTTCCGCACGCGGACAGGGTCAGGGCCGCGACGGCGGCCACAGCGGTGAGCAGGACGGCGCGGCTGCGGGTACTCATGTGAAAAGTTTCGCATGCCTGTTCCGCGGATCTCGCACGCCCCCCTGCCGGGCGGAAAACCGCATTTCAGGGCGTATTTACACGGGACATTCCGGACACCCGGCCGGGATCACGCCGCATTGGAGGAGGCGGACTTGGTGTCCCGCAGGAACTCCTTCCAGCCGCCGGCCGGCCGCTGCCCGACGCCCAGCGTGCGCAGCTTGGCGAGCACCTCGGGCTTCTGCACGTCCATCCAGTCCACGAACTGCCGGAAGGAGACCAGCCGCACGTCGGCGCCCTTCTCCTTCTCGCGCGCGATGTGCTTGAAGGCCTCCTCGACGGAGTCCATGTAGATGCCGCCGTTCCACTGCTCGAAGTGGTTGCCGATGAAGAACGGTGCCCGGTTCGTCTCGTATGCCCGCTGGAATCCCTGGATGTACGCCTGCGCGGACTGCTTGCGCCAGCCCGGGTAGTTGTAGGCGGGCGCCTTGGTGGAGTTCACGGACTGGTTGGCGAGCATGTTGTAGTCCATGGACAGGACCTCGAAGGAACGTCCGGGGAAAGGTATCTGCTGCAACGGCAGGTCCCAGATCCCCAGCTTCTTCTCCGGCCACGTCTGACGGCCGCCCGGCGAGGAGGCGTCGTAGCGCCAGCCCAGCTCGCGCGCGGTGGGCAGCAGGTTGTTCTGGCCGAGCAGACAGGGCGTACGGCCGCCGACCAGCTCCTTGTCGTAGTCGAACGGCAGCGAGGGCAGGTCCGTCCAGCCGGTGTTGGTCCGCCACTCCTTCACGAACGCCTTGGCCTGCCGGATCTCGCTCGCCCACTGCTGCGGGGTCCAGTTGCCGACCGTGCCGGTGCCGCCGCAGAAGTGCCCGTTGAAGTGGGTGCCGATCTCGTGGCCCTCCAGCCAGGCCCGGCGCAGGTTCGTCAGCGTGGCCTTGATGTGCGGGTCGCTGAGGTAGCCGATGTCGGAGGCGCCGCGCGGGTTGTTCGGGGGCTCGTACAGCCGCTTCTTCGACTCGGGCAGCAGGTACAGCCCCGAGAGGAAGAAGGTCATGGACGCGCCGTGCTCCTTGGCCAGGTCCAGGAAGCGCGGGAACAGGCCGTTGCCGACCTCGCCGGCGCCGTCCCAGGAGAAGATCACGAACTGGGGCGGGGTCTGCCCCGGCTCCAGCGGCTCGGGCTTGCCCGGCTGGTGCGGCTGCTTGCCGGTGAAGGAGGTGGAGCCGTCGCCGATGGGCCGCGCCGGACGCGCACCGTCGCCCTTCCCGCCCCCGTGCCCGGGCCGGCCCTGGCCGGAACCGTTCGGGTGCCCGCCGCCGTCCGAGGACGTGAGGCTTCCGCAGCCGGCGAGCGAGGCGGCGGCCGCGCCCGCGCCGAGGCCGAGTGCTCCCCGCCGGGAGAGGGTCCGGGAGAAGGTGCGCATGGAAAACCCCGATTCGTCGCGCCTGCTGGTGTTCACCCAGTCAGAGGGCACGACGATCGGGGAGGTTCCGATCATTCTTATGTTTTTCGCAACGCTTCCGGCAAAAGCACCCTAAGTCACGCCAAACGGACTGTCAGTGCACCGGAGTTCGGCCGGTCAGGCGCCGAAGGCCTTCCCCTGCGCGGTGCCCTGGCCCTTCTGCGGCTTGGCGCCGGCCCGCAGGTGGGCCGGGACCAGGTCGATGGCGGGCTCGCTGTAACCCACGGACACGATCTTGTCACCCAGGTATGTGAAAGTCGTCAGGGAGGCGAGGGTGCACTGCCGCCGGCGCGGGTCGTGCCACAGCCGCCGCCGCTCGACGTACGACCGCACGATCCAGATCGGCAGCTGATGGCTGACCAGCACCGCCTCGTGCCCGCGCGCGTGGTCCTTGGCCGCGTTCAGCGCGCCCATCATCCGCACCACCTGGTCCACGTACGGCTCGCCCCAGGACGGCCGGAACGGGTTGACGAGGTGTTTCCAGTTGTCCGGCTTGCGCAGCGCACCGTCGCCCACGCCGAACGTCTTGCCCTGGAACACGTTCTCGGCCTCGATCAGCCGCGCGTCGGTGTCCAGGTCCAGCCCGTGCGCCTTGGCGATCGGGGTGGCCGTCTCCTGCGCCCGCTCCAGCGGGGAGGAGCAGACGTAGGTGACGTCCCGTGGGGCCAGGTGCTCGGCGACCCGCTCGGCCATCTTCCGGCCCAGCTCGGACAGGTGGTAGCCGGGCAGCCGCCCGTACAGGACGCCGTCCGGGTTGTCGACCTCGCCGTGCCGCATGAGGTGGACGACGGTGATGTCCTTGTTCTCGGGGGAGGTGCTCATTCTGCCGTGGCCTCCGCAGCCGCCCGGGCCGCCGCCGGAAGGGCGTCGGCGATCTTCTGCACGGCCCGCTCGTCATGGGCCGTGGACACGAACCAGGACTCGAAGGACGACGGCGGCAGGTACACGCCGTTCGCCAGCAGCGAGTGGAAGAACGCGGTGAAGCGGTACGACTCCTGCCGCTTGGCGTCCTCGTAGGTGCGCACCTGCCGGTCCGTGAAGAACACGGAGAACATGTTGGACGCGGTCTGCACCCGGTGCGCGACACCCTCCTTCGACAGCGCCTCGCCGACGAGCGTGCGGATCTGCTCGGAGACGGCGTCGACCTTGGCGTAGGCCGCGTCGTCGAGCAGCCGCAGCTGGGCGAGACCGGCGGCGGTGGCGACGGGATTGCCGGAGAGGGTGCCGGCCTGGTACACGGGCCCGGCGGGCGCGAGGTGCGCCATGACGTCGGCCCGGCCGCCGAAGGCCGCGGCCGGGAACCCGCCGCCCATGACCTTCCCGAAGGTCATGAGGTCCGGCTTCACGCCCTCCACGCCGTACCACCCGGCGCGGCTGGTGCGGAACCCGGTCATCACCTCGTCGGAGATGAACAGGGCGCCGTTCTTCCGGCAGGCGTCCTTCAGGCCCTGGTTGAACCCGGGGTCCGGCGGCACGACGCCCATGTTCCCCGGCGACGCCTCGGTGATCACACAGGCGATCTCGCCGGGGTGCCGGTGGAAGGCCTCCTGCACGGCCTCCAGGTCGTTGTACGGCAGCACGATCGTGTCCCCGGCCTGGGCGCCGGTGACACCGGGGGTGTCCGGCAGCGCGAAGGTGGCGACACCGCTGCCGGCCGCGGCGAGCAGCGAGTCCACGTGCCCGTGGTAGCAGCCGGCGAACTTGATCACCTTGGACCGCCGGGTGAAGCCGCGGGCGAGACGGATCGCGGACATGGTCGCCTCGGTGCCGCTGCTGACGAGCCGCACCTGCTCGACCGGCTCGACCCGGGCGACGATCTCCTCGGCGAGCGCGACCTCGCCCTCGCCGGGCGTACCGAAGGACGTACCGCGGGCGACGGCCTCCTGGACGGCGGCGATGACCTCGGGGTGGGAGTGCCCGAGGATCATGGGCCCCCAGGAGCAGACCAGGTCGACGTACTCGCGGCCGTCGGCGTCGGTGAGGTAGGCCCCCTTGCCCGACACCATGAACCGGGGGGTGCCGCCGACGGCGCGGAAGGCGCGCACCGGGGAGTTCACTCCGCCCGGGGTGACGACGGAGGCGCGGTCGAAGAGCGCCTGTGAGACGGGCGCGTCGTAGGGATAGGGCGTTTCGCTCATGGCACTCATGACGTGCGGCTTCTCCGGCTTCTCGGACTCCGGTTGCGGGGTGACCTCCTCAGGGTAGGCCGCGGGCCGGACGAACCGCGGTCGGCCTCGGGATCAGAGCGGCGCCCTCCCTCATCTGCGAGACTGAGACCTGATACACACAGCTCATACGCACGTAAGGATCAGAGGCCGGGAATTTCCCGCGCGGACTGTTGTTCCACCGTACGTTTCGGCGGGCGGCCGTGGGGGAGGTCACTGACACGATGATCGGGTTGCGCGGCGGGGGCCACGCGTCCTAGAAAAGCAGTCGGGTGGAGATATGCATCGCGGTGGCGGACTGGGCGAGGGGACTGATGACCTGGGTCCTCGACGTGCCCGGCGGGGAAGGCACCGACGCGACGCGGAGGAAACGACCGAGGCACGTCAGACCGAGGCACGTCATACACAGGGTGTACCGAGTGAGCCCGAGCGGTACGACCGGCAGATCGACGGCCGGCTCGACCACCGGGCCGACCGCCTCCGGGCGGGGAGCAGGAATGGTGGTCGAGTGGGGGTGACGTACAAATACTTCGGCGCGCCGGACGGCGCGACCGCGGCCCGCGTCCCCATCTCGATGCGCCCCGAGGAACTCGGCGGCGACGAGCTGGGCATGAACGGCATGTTCACCAAGATCAAGCCGGAGACGATGGCCGCGATGGTCCTCACGGGCATCGAGGGCGTCCCCCTGCACAAGGTCCCGCCCCTGGAACTCGTCGTCCTGCACCCCGACTACGCCGTCGTCAAGCTCCCCATGACGGTCGTCGACCCCCTCCGCGGCATCGGCGAGGAAGCGGTCGGCGCGGCGGCCTTCATCTGGTCGACGGTCCCGGACCGGGGCGGGCCGCGGGACGCGTTCAACGTGTACCAGCTGCTGCACGAGTGGCAGGACTTCAGCCATCGGCTGCATGAGGCGGGGCATCAGCCTTATTGCCTTGTGTGGCCCTGAGCCGGGGCTCCCTGCCCTGCGTCACGGGCGAGACGCCGAGATGTCCGCCCGTGCATCCGGCAACGATGCGGCCCAGGCCGATGGTCCTCAGGTGTCGCTGAGCGGCTGGAAGTAGACGCCTTTGGCGGACCCTTCAGCTTTACCGGGTGGGGTCTGCTTGTGCGGCCGTGCTCAGTTCGCGTGCGGTCGGCCGTCCCGGGCCCACGTCACCAGGACCAGGGCCGAGGTGATGTACATGAGGACGCTGAAGGTGGTCACGGACTCCACGTACTGCTCGTAGCCCGCCGAGCGCAGTTGCAGCGCGAGCGAGCCGAGCGCCGTCCCCAGTGCGGCGGTTGCAGCGGACATGGCCACGAAAGGTGCCTTGGTCATGGGCACTTCCTCTCTCGTCTGGCAGATGGTCAACCCAGCGTACGCCGCTCCCCTTTCGCAGTACGGGGCGTGCGCTCCAGGAGCTCCAGGGCCTCCTCCCAGCGGAAGCGGTCCGCGCCCCCGTCCGCCCCGGAGCCGATCGCGACGCCCATCGACCGCAGGCGGTCCAGGCTCTGCCGGTAGGCGGGGTGGGCGGCCTGGGCGGCGTTCAGGCACGGCAGGGCCACCGTGGGGATGCCCATGCCGTACGCCTCGCACAGGATGCCCAGGGCGAGGGTGTCGGAGATCCCGGCGGCCCACTTGTTGAGGGTGTTGAAGGTGGCCGGGGCGACCGCGATGGCGTCCGGGGGCGGCAGCGGGCGCGGGTCCCCCGGCCTGCGCCAGGCGGAGCGGATCGGATAGCCGGTCTGCGCCTCGACCGCCTGGGCGTCGATGAAGCCGAGGCCCTGCGGGGTGGCGACGACACCGACGTCCCAGTTCGCCTCCTGGGCCGCGGTGATCAGCTTGCCGACGCCGTGGGCGATGCCGCCGGCGCAGACGACGACGTACAGGAAGGGCTTCTTGTCCGGGGCGGTCGTCGGCTCGGTCACGCGGGCACTCCCGGTCGGTGGCTGATGCGGCGAGGTTCCGGCAGGGTACGCCGACGGGGCCGGGGAGGGGGAGCCGCCGGGGGCGTGCTCACCTCCGCGGGCGGCGCGGGTGCCCTCGGACACCGCGCCCGCTCCGGCCCGCCCCGGGCTGATGGCGGCGGCTCCTGCGGCTCAGGCTCCGGTGGCGTGGGCGACCGCGGTCCGGTGGTCCCGACCGGGGTCTCACGCCCGCCCCGCGCCGGCGCCGGCCGCTCCCGCGGTTCAGGCTCCGGTGGCGTGGGCGACCGTGATGTGGTGGTCCCGGCCGGGGGTCTCCAGTTCGTCCACGGCCGCCACGGCCAGGTCCTCCGCGCTGATCCAGGAGCGGCCGTCGGGGGCGGTCAGGAGGGTGGTCGTACCGCGGCGGTAGCGGGCGGTGCGGGGGCCGGGCTCCAGGAGGGCCGGGGGGCTGAGGTAGACCCAGTCGGTGTGGGGGTGGGTCTGGCAGGTGCGGAGCTGGGCCACTCCCGCCGCCGCGACCGGCTGCCACTGTGCCGGGACGTACTCGGGGTTGTCGGCCACGAGGACGTCGGGGGCGCCGGGGCTGCGCAGGGCGCCGGCGCCGCCGATCACCAGGACGCGGATGCCGAGCCGTGCGGCCGCGTCCAGGACCGTCCGGGTGGTGCCGAGCAGGAACTCCTCGTCGACGGGATGGGTCCGTACGGTCAGTACGGCGGCGTCCGCGCCCGAACCCGCCAGCGCCTCGTGGACGGCGTCCGGATCGTTCGCGTCGACCGGGACGGGCGTCACGTTCGGATGTTCGCTCGTCGGCTTGCGGGACAGGGCCAGGACCCGGTGTCCGCGGGCGGCGGCCTCGGCGGTCACCCGGCCGCCGACCATGCCGGTGGCGCCGAGGACGGCGATCGTCAGGTGTGGGCTCATCGGTGTCGATCCCCTTGTCGTCACGGACTTCTTGTTCGGTGGGTTCAGTTGCGCGGCGAGCATCGCCGTGAGGGCCAGGGCGAAGCCGGCCGCCTGGAGCGGACTCAGGGACTCGCCCCGGAGCGTGCCGATGACCGTGGCGACCAGCGGCGAGAGGAGGACGAGCGGGGCGGAGGCGCCGACCGGGAGACGGGCTATGCCCCGGAACCAGAGCGTGTACGCGATCAGGCCGCCCATGCTGCCGAGCCACAGGTAGCCGGCGGCCGCGCCGGCGTCGATCCGCGGCGGCAGCCCCTCGACCGTCAGCGTCAGCGGGAGCAGGAGCAGGCCGCCGGCCGTGAGTTGCCAGGCGGCCAGGGTGAGGGGGTTCGCGCCCGGGGGACGGCCCCAGCGCTTGGTGAGGACGACCCCGGCGGCCATCGCGGCCGTGCCGCCGAGACCGGCGAGTACGCCGACGGCGTCCAGGCGGGCCTGCGGGCCCAGGACGACCAGGCCGACGCCGGCCACGCCGAGCACGCCCCAGGTCCAGCGCCGGACGGTGGGCCGGTCCTGGAGCACCGGGATCGCCAGGGCGGCGACCAGCAGCGGCTGCGCGGCACCGAGGGTGGCGGCGACCCCGCCGGGCAGTCGTTCGGCCGCCAGGAACAGCAGCGGGAACAGGGCGCCGATGTTGAGCGCGCCGAGGACGCCCGCCTTCCACCACCAGGCACCGTGCGGCAGGACCCGGGTGAGGGCCAGGCCGAGCAGCCCGGCGGGCAGGGCGCGCATCAGGCCGGCGAACAGAGGGTGGCCGGGCGGGAGGAGTCCGGTGGTGACGACGTAGGTCGTGCCCCAGGCCGCGGGGGCGAGGGCGGTCAGCAGGACGGTTGCCGCTCTGTCGGCGTAGGCAGGCATGTGACGAGTCTCGGCACCGGCCGCCCATGCGTCCAAGACATGCTTGTCATCGCAGCCATGTACGAGAACGATGGATGCGTGGACCTCCAGCAGATGCGGTACGTCGTCGCCGTCGCCGAGACCCGTAACTTCACCCGTGCCGCCGAGCGGTGTTTCGTGGTGCAGTCCTCGCTCAGCCACCGGATCGCCGGTCTGGAGCGCGAGTTGGGGGTGCGGCTGTTCGCGCGGTCCAGTCGGCGGGTCGAACTCACGAGCGCGGGCGAGGCGTTCGTGGCCCGGGCGCGCGAGGCCCTGGCCGCCGCCGACCTCGCCGTCGCCGACGCGGCCGCCGCGACCGGGGTGGTACGGGGGCGGCTCTCCGTCGGCGTGATCGTGACCACGGCCGCCGTGGACGTACCGGAGCTGTTGCAGCGGTACCGGGCCCGGCACCCGGAGGTCCGCGTGATGCTCCGCTCCGGGCGCAGCGACGAACTGGCGGCGGCCATCCGGGACGGGGACGTGGACATCGCCTTCCTGGGGCTGCCGGAGGGTGAGCGGCCCTCCGGGGTGGAGAGCGTGGTGCTCGACCGTGACGAGCACGTGCTGGTGGCGGCGGCCGGGCACCGGCTGGCCGGGGCGGACCGGGTCACGCTGGAGGACATCGCCGGGGAGACGTTCGTCGACTTCGTGACCGGTACGCCGGCCCGGGCCCAGTCGGATCAGGCGTTCGCCGCGGCCGGCCTGGTCCGTGATGTCGCCTACGAGGCCGGGGTCGTCGAGCTGATCACCCGGCTGATCGCGCGCGGGCTCGGCATCGCGCTGCTCCCCTCGGCGTTCATCCGCCCGCTGGCCGCCGACGACCCGGGGCTGGCCCTGGTCCCGGTGGTCGACGGACCCCGCCGGGCCGAGCACCTGGCCTGGAGCCGCTTCAACCCGAGCCCGGCCACCCGCGCGATGCTCGACGTCCTCGGGGTACGGCCGGGGGCGTAGAGCGCCGGGCGGCGGCGGGGGCGGTCAGTGCGCGTCCGGCGTGGGCAGTCCCGGCTCGGCGCGGGCGGTCAGTGCGCGTCCAGAGCGGGCCGTTCGGGCTCGACGCGGGCGGTCAGCGCGCGTCCAGAGTGGGCCGTTCCGGCTCGGCGGGGGCCGTGGTGGCGGTCAGGAGGCGCAGGGCCGCGTCGGACGGGGTGCCGGGCTCGGCCGTGTAGGCGATCAGGCGCTGGTCCCCGGTGCCGGGCAGGCACAGGTTCTCGAAGCTCAGCTCCAGGGTGCCGACGGCCGGGTGGTGCAGGGACTTGGTCCCGGAGGTGCAGGTGCGGACCGGGTGCCGGGCCCACAGGGCGGTGAACTCGTCGCTCTGGATGGACAGGTGGCCGATCAGCTCGGCCAGCGCGCGGTCCTCGGGATGCCGGCCGGCGACCAGGCGCAGGGAGGCGACCGCGAGGTGGGCCTCCTCCTGCCAGTCGGTGTACCGGGCCCGGTAGCGCTCGTCCAGGAACAGCATGCGGACCAGGTTGGGGCGGGCGGCGGGGGTGTCCGGGCCCTCCCACGGCAGGTGCGGGGCGAGCAGGGCGTGGCCGAGCCGGTTCCAGGCCAGGACGTCGCTCCGCCGGTCCAGGATGAGCGCCGGTACGTCCGTCATGGCGGCGAGCAACTGGCGGGCCGAGGGCGTCGCGTGGGCCGCCCGGGGCGCGGGCGGGCGGCGCCGGGCGGCGGGCCGGGCCAGGTCCCTGAGGTGGGCGGTCTCGTCCTCGGTGAGCCGGAGGGTGCGGGCGATGGCGTCCAGCACGGAGTCGGAGACGCCGGCCGCGCGGCCCTGTTCGAGGCGGGTGTAGTGGGTGATGCTGACGCCCGCGAGCAGGGCCAGCTCCTCGCGCCGCAGTCCGGCGACCCGGCGGCGGGCCGGCGCGGTCGCGAGGCCGACGTCCTGCGGCCGTACCGCGGCACGGCGGGACTTCAGGAAGTCTCCCAGCTCGGACGACGCGTCCATGTCTGCCTCCGGGGAAAGGGGCGTACGCCCTCCGGGTGTGCGGCGGTCGTCGTCCATCCTGCCCGGCGGGCGGCGCGAACGGGATACCCGAGGGTGGTCGTGCGATGACCACCCTCGCGGCGGCCGGTCGCAGGGGGGTGCTGGCTGGGACGGCCGGAACGGAGGAGGTTCGAAGCCGTCGACTTCGCCGCAGACCGGCGACTTGGCCGCACACCGGCCGCTCGGCCCTACGCCGGCCGCTTCGCCGACCGTCGGTGACCTGGCCGTGCACCGGCCGCTTCGCCGTACGTCGGTGACCTGGCCGTACACCGGCCATTTCGCCGTACGTCGGTGACTCCGCCGTACGCCGGCCACTCCGCCGAACAGAGGGGACCCTCTCGTCATGTCCGTCGCCACCGTCCGACCGGACGGCGCATCCGCCGTCCTGACCCCCCGGCTCCGCCTGGTGCTGGTGCTGCTGCTCGCGGCCCAGTTCATGCTGGCCGTGGACTTCTCCATCCTGAACGTGGCCCTGCCGGTGATCGGTGCGGGTCTCGGTTTCCCGCTCGCCCGGCTGCAGTGGATCGGTACGGCGTTCGCCCTGTGCGCGGCCGGGTTCACGCTGCTGTTCGGGCGGGTCGCCGACCTCTTCGGCCGCCGCCGGCTGTTCCTGGGCGGTCTCGTCGTCCTGGGTGCGGCCTCGCTGGCGGGCGGGCTGGCGCAGAGCCCGGAGGTGCTGCTCGCGGCCCGGGTGTTCCAGGGGCTGGCCACCGCCGCGGTCACGCCGGCCGGTCTGTCGCTGCTGACGACGTCCTTCCCGGAGGGCCCGCTGCGGGAGAAGGCGCTCGGTCTCAACGGGGCGCTGATGTCGGCCGGTTTCACCACGGGCGCGGTCCTCGGCGGGCTGCTGACCGACCTGCTGTCCTGGCGCTGGGCGTTCTTCGTGAACGTACCGGTGGCGCTCGCCGTGCTCCTGGTCGCGCCCGCGGTCATCGCCGAGTCCCGGCCCGCGGAGCGCCCGAGGCTGGACGTGCCGGGGGCGGTCACCGTGACGCTCGGGCTGCTGGCGGTGATCCTCGGGCTGACGCAGGCCGGTGAGCGGGGCCGGGGCGCGCCGGTCACGCTGCTGCCGCTGGCGGCCGGGCTGGTGCTGCTGGTGGTGTTCGGGGCGGTGGAGCGCCGGGTGGCCGCGCCGCTGGTGCCGCCGCACGTGCTGGGCAGGCGGTCGGTGGCGTGGGGCAACCTGGCGGGGCTGGTCGCGTTCCTCACCGAGACGTCCCTGGTGTTCCTGCTGACCCTGTACCTGCAGGAGGTGCTCGGTTTCTCGCCGCTGGCCGCCGGGCTGTCCTTCGGTGTGCTGGGCGCGGGGACGGTGGTCGGCGGTGCCCTCGCCCCGCGGTGGATCGGCCGGTTCGGCGCCACCCGGGCGCTGCTGGCCGGCGGGCTCGTCCAGGCCCTGTTCACGGCGGCGCTGCTCGGGCTCGGTGCCGAGCGCTCCTCGCTCTGGCTGTTCCTGGCCGCGACCTTCGCGGGCGGGGTGGGCAACATGCTGGTCATCGTCGGTTTCATGGTGACCGCGACCTCGGGTCTCGCCGACCACGAGCAGGGGCTGGCCACCGGGCTCGCGACGATGACCCAGCAGATCGGCATCACCATGGGCACGCCGGTGATGAGCGCGGTGGCCACCGCCGCGATGACCGGTACGGGGGCCCTGGCCGTCCTCGGCGGTCTGCGGACGGCGATCGCGCTGAACGCGGCGCTCGTGCTCCTCGGCACGCTGACCAGCGCGCTGTTCCTGCGGGGAAGGGCCCGCTGACCGGGCGGCCGGCGAGCGGGGGCGGCGGTCGGTCCCGGTGCAGGCGGTCCGCCGGCCCCGCCTCCTCGAACGCCCGCATCCCGTCCTCCCGGGTCTCGGCAACCGCTGCCTGCTCCGCCACGGCCGCCGCCACGGGTGCTCGACCCGCTGCGGCGACCGCGCCCGCGCGGCCCGCCGCACCCGCCCCGCGGGCGAGTGACCCCGCCGGTTCAGCGGCACAGCCGCGTCACCCAGTCCTCCAGACCGGGGAACTCCTCGCGGGCCAGTGCCACCAGCGCCGCGGCCGGCCGTCTCCGGCCGGGCGCGAACCGCTCGGCCACCGCGGTCCGGGCGGGGTCCGGGCGGGGGGTGGCCCGTACGCCGTGCGGATCGGCCGCCTCCATCGGGCCGAGGCCGTCGGCCAGCACCCACAGGAAGTCGGCCAGGTCGCGGGCGACGACACCGGTCTCGCCCTCCGAGCCGAGGAACACGACCGGCTGCCCGGCGAGTTCCCGCCCGGGGCGCACCAGCCAGAACGCCGCGTACCCGCCCGTGCCGTCGCAGCCGAAGACCCGGAAGACGTCCCCGCTCGCCTCCGCGTTGCCCGTCCACGCCCGGAACCAGTCGGTGGTCTCCTCGGCGGACAGGAAGGCGTCGAAGGGTTCGAAGTCGACGCCGTCGCCGTCGGCGTAGTCGAAGGGGTGCGCGAAGGCGGCGGTGAGCGCGGCCGGGAAACCGCGGCCGTCGGCGGTGTGGATCATGCGCGCAGCGTAGCCGCGGGCACCGACAACGCCCGGCCGGCGGGCGTCAGCAGTACGGCGGCTGGTTGGTGAGGGAGGCCGCCACCCGCATCCACACCCCGAACTGCCGGTACAGCGCGGGCAGCGGACCGGTCGCCCGGACCGTCCGGGCGTCCTCGGCGGTCACACCGGGGATGCCGAGCAGGGTGACGGCGACCGAGGCGGACTGCCAGCGGACGGTGAGGGTCGCCTCGGCGGCGGGCGGCGCGGGGCGGGCCGGGGCCGGGGTCAGCGCCCGGGTCACCGCCTCGGTGATGGCCTGCCGGGCCTCCGCCACCGGCCGCAGCTCGGCCGCGAACCGGCCGTGGGCGTACTTCACCGGGACGGTCTCGACCGACGCGTCCCACTCCGTCATCTCCGCGCACGCCGCGTCGTCACCCGTGAGGGCCACGACCGGCACGCCGAGGGAGGCCGCCGTGGCGTGGGCGAGGCCGATCTCGCCGACCGGGCGGCCGTCCAGCCACATGTCCTCGATCTCGTGGCCCATGAAGCTGTGGCTGAGCACGCCCAGGGCACCGGCCCGGGCGTGGTAGCCGACGCAGAGCGCGGCGTCGTACTCCCCGGTCAGGCCCTCCAGCATGCCCAGCTGCTTGGGCTTGCCGCGTACCAGGCGGACCGCCGGGTGCAGGGCCTCCGGGAGCAGGTTGCGCATCGGGCCGTGGGCGTCGTTGACCAGGATGTCGGTCGCGCCGGCCGCCAGCGCGCCGCGTACGGCGGCGTTGACGTCCTCGGCCATCATCGTGCGGCCCCGCTCGTAGTCCCGGCCGCCCGGCTGGACGTCGTCGGCGTCCACGAGCCCGGTGACGCCCTCCATGTCCACGCTGATGTAGATCCGCACGGCGTCGACCCTAACCGACCCTACGTATTGTAGGTTCCCAACCGCCATCGGCCACCGGGCTGTTCACACGTCTGTTCAACGGGGGACCCATGCAGGACACCACGGAAGCGGCGCCCGATACGCAGGTGTGCGCGCGCAGTCTCGCGCCGACGCTGGCCCTGCTGGTCGTCAGCCTCGCCATCGCCGCCGTCGGCGTGTACCAGCTGTGCGGTTTCGGGCTGCACAGCCTGGACCGGCGCCCGCACCTGTTCAGCGACGGCCTGGCCACCGGCGGGGTGATCGCGGCCGCGGTGGCCGCCGGGGCGGCGGTGGGCAACCTGGCCTGGCACCTGACGGCGGCCCGACGCGGGCCCGGCGGCTGAGCACGGGCGACCGGGGCCGGAGCCGGTGACCGGGCGCGGCCGGCGGATGAGAAGCTGTGCGCCGGCTGTACGGAACCTCGCCCTTCGCTTTACCCTACAAGCTGTAGGGTCTGCGGTGCCCTGTCCCCGTCCCCAAGGGTGACCCGTCAGCATGCCCGCTCAACAGACGACCCTGATGCCTCCCCCGGTTCCCGCTCCCCGCTCCGCCCGCCGCCGCATCCGCTTCCTCCCGCCCCCGCTGCGCACCCGCCCCGGCGGCCGGCGGCTGCGCGTCCGCGCCGCCACCGCCACTGTCTGGTACCTGCGGCTGCTCGCCGTACTGAACATCGCGGCGGTGCTGTCCCTCCCGTTCCGCGAGGAGGTGCACGAGCACAACGCGGGCGAGTACTTCACCCCCTACCTGGCCACCGCCGGCCTGGTCTCGGCGGCCCTCGCCCTGTTCCTCGCGGTGGTGATGCGCCGCCGCAAGCGCGCCGCCTGGCTCTTCAACCTCCTCCTCGCCGGTCCCCTGCTCGGCCTCTACGCCGTCGCCCTGACCCGCGCCCCCTACCGCGAGCACGCCTTCAACTGGGTCTCCACGGCCCTGACCGGCCTGTTCGTCGCCGCCCTGCTGCTCGGCCGCCGCGAGTTCGACGCCATCGGCGACCGCTCCAACCCGCGCCTGGCGCTCGCCGTCGGCGCAGGCGGCACCCTCGTCAGCGGCGGCCTCGGCACCCTGCTGGTGCACGCGACGAACACGGTCGCCGGGGCCACCCTGAAGGACGAGATCGCCTACACCCTGCTGCGCGGCATCAGCGTCGGCCCGCTCGCCGACCGCGTCCCCGCCGTCCACGCACCCCGCTGGGCCGACGTGACCGTCAACGTCCTGATGGCGGTCACCTTCCTGCTGGTCCTCTACGCCTGCTTCCGCGCCCCGCGCGGCGCCCGCCTGCTGGCCGAGGAGGACGAGCACAGGCTGCGCGACCTGCTGGACCGGCACGGCGAGCGCGACTCCCTCGGCTACTTCGCGCTGCGCCGCGACAAGTCCGTCATCTTCTCCCCCAGCGGCAAGGCGGCCGTCGCCTACCGCGTGGTCGGCGGGGTCAGCCTCGCCTCCGGCGACCCGCTCGGCGACCCCGAGGCCTGGCCCGGCGCCATCGACGCCTGGCTCGCCGAGGCCCGCCGCCACGCCTGGACCCCGGCCGTGATGGGCGCGAGCGAGGAAGCGGGCACGGTCTACGCCCGGCACGGCCTGGACGCGCTCGAACTCGGCGACGAGGCGATCGTGGACCTCGCCGACTTCACCCTGGACGGCCGGGCCATGCGCGTGGTCCGCCAGGCCCACAACCGGGTCCGCCGGGCCGGCTACACGGTCCGTGTCCGCCGCCACGAGGACATCCCCGCCGAGGAGATGGCGCTCCTCGTGGACCGCGCCGACCACTGGCGCGACGGCGCCACCGAACGCGGCTTCTCCATGGCCCTCGGCCGGCTCGGCGACCCCTCCGACGGCCGCTGCGTGATGCTGGAGTGCCGGGACGCCGACGGCGCGCCCCGCGCCCTGCTCAGCTTCGTCCCCTGGGGTGAGCGCGGCCTCTCCCTGGACCTGATGCGCCGCGACCGCGCCTGCGAGAACGGCCTGATGGAGTACATGGTCGTCGAACTCCTCCTCCAGGCGAAGGAGTTGGGGATCGACCGGGTCTCGCTGAACTTCGCGATGTTCCGCTCGGTCTTCGAACGCGGCGCCCGCCTCGGGGCCGGCCCGGTGCTGCGCCTGTGGCGCTCGGTCCTCACCTTCTTCTCCCGCTGGTGGCAGATCGAGTCCCTGTACCGCGCCAACGCCAAGTACCGGCCGGTGTGGGAACCGCGTTTCCTGCTGTTCGCCAAGAGCAGCGACATCCCGAGGATCGGCCTGGCGAGCGCCCGCGCGGAGGGCTTCCTCACCCTGCCGGGCCGCTCATAGCCTGCCGGGCCCGAGCACCGGCGGCGTCACGGAGCGGGCGGCGTCGTCGGGGAAGAAGGTCTCGCCGCCGCCGTCCGTCCACCCCGGGTCGTAGGCGCAGGGTGCGGTGGCGCCGCCGGTGAAGTACCGCCGGTCCGGGTACCAGGTGAAGGACATCCGCTCGTTCCCGCCGTCCCGCTGCACGAACAGCGACCACTCCGACCCGTCCTTCCCGCCCTCGCGGTACGACGACACCTCCCAGCCGTCCTCCCGCAGCCGCTGGCGCAGCCGGCGCAGACCGGGGACGGCCTGGCCGGCGGGCACATCGTCCAGCGCCCAGTCGTGGTCCATCCGGTAGGCGCCGTCGATGGTCTCGTCCGCCAGCCCCAGCAGGCCTCCGTCGTAGCAGTACCCGGCGTCCAGCGTGTTCCTCGCGTCGACGCCGATGCGCCCGCCCCCCGGCCGCACGGTCCGCGTGAACCCCAGGACGTCGTACGCCTCCTGGGAGTGCCGGACGGCGCGGCGCGCCATCTCCTCGGGCGCGGCCCGGGGGAGGTCCCTGGGCGAGTCCCAGGTGAGCTGGATGAACAGGGCGACGACGGCGACGAACGCGAGTCCGGCACAGCCGAGGCAGCCGAGGCCCGGGAAACGGGCCCCGGACGCGGCGGGCGGGGTGACGGGCGGGGTCTCCTCGGGCATACGGCGACGGTAGGGCGGCGGGCGCGCCGGCCGGATGGGCACACCTACGGCCACCGGGTAGGTACCCGTACTCAACGCCGGCCCCGTCCGTGCCCGGTCAGGCGCCGGTGCCGCCGGGGACGTAGCCGCCGCCCACCGTGAACCCGATGACCGCGCCGCCGCCCTCGCGGCGGAAGGCGAAGGGTGCTCCGCCGTGGGCCATGGCGACCTCGCGGACGATGGACAGGCCGAGGCCGGAGCCCGGCAGGGAGCGGGCGTCGGCGGCGCGGTAGAACCGGTCGAAGATGCGCACGAGGTCGCCCTCGGCGATCCCGGGCCCCCGGTCCAGCACCTCCACCCGTACCGTGCCCGGCCGGGCCGGCCCGGTGACGCTGACCTCGATCGGCGCCTTGCCGTCCCGGTCGAACTTGGCCGCGTTCTCCACCAGGTTGGAGATGGCCCGCTGGAGCATCCCGGGCCGCCCGTCGGTCGTCGTGTCACCGCTCGCGTGCAGTACGACGTCCCGGCCGGTACGGCGCCGGGCCAGCCCGACGACGTCCTCGGCGAGGTCGGCGAGGTCCACCCGCTGGGGCGGCTCGCCGTCGGACTGTCCGGCGGCCAGGTCGACCAGCTCGTTGACGAGGTCGGTCAGTTCCCGGGCCTCCTGGGAGAGGTCGGCGACGAGTTCCTCGCGGGTGGCGGGCGGGAGTTCGTCGATCCGCCGCAGCAGCGAGATGTTCGTGCGCAGCGAGGTGAGCGGCGTCCGCAGCTCGTGGCCGGCGTCCTGCACCAGCCTGCGCTGGTCCTCCTCCGACTGCGCGAGCCGGCCCAGCATCCGGTCGAAGGCCCGGCCCAGCCGCCCCACCTCGTCCAGGCCGGCCACCGGGACCTGGATACCCAGCTGCCGGGTGCGGGCGACGTCCTCGGCGGCGGAGGTGAGGACGACCAGGCGCCGGGTGATCCGCCGGGCCAGCCACCAGCCGAACAGCCCGGCCGCCACCACGACCGCCGCCATCAGGATCAGCGTGCGCTGCTGGAGCGCCCGCAGCAGGTCCTCGGTGTCGCTGAACTCCTGCGCGACCTGGACGGCGCCGCGCCCGTGGCCGAGCGAGACGGTGGCGATGCGGAACAGGTCCGCGTCCACCCGTACGTCCTTGTGCTCCACCACCCTGCCGGCCGGCCGCGCGACGGCCATGGCCCGGTCCCGGGAGGTGACCGGCAGCACCGGGCTGCCGTGGTCCACGATCTGCCCCTGCGCGCCCAGCACCTGCACGTCCGTGCGGGCGGGGCGGACCACATCGTGCCCGGGGCGGGAGGAGGAGAAGTCGTCGGGGCCCATCGGGTGCTGGCGCACCTCGTCCCGCACGTCCTGCACGACCTGCGTGAACACCGACTGCTGGTCGACGCGGACGAGCCGGGCGGCGGAGTTGTACGACAGGATGCCGACCAGGATGGTGACGGCGGCGGTGACGGCCGCGAAGGAGACGGCGAAGGTGGTGCGCAGGGAGACGAGCTTCGGCCGGGGCCCGGCCGGCAGCCGCCAGCGGCGGCCCACCTAGTCCTCCCGCAGCACGTAACCCACGCCCCGCACGGTGTGGATCAGCTGCGGGGCGCCCGGTTCGTCGAGCTTGCGGCGGAGGTAGCCGACGTAGACGGCGAGGTTCTTGGAGCCGGGCCCGAAGTCGTAGCCCCAGATCCGGTCGTAGATCGTGGAGTGGTCGAGGACGATGCCCGCGTTGCGCGCCAGCAGTTCCAGCAGCTCGAACTCGGTGCGGGTCAGTTCCAGCTCGCGCCGGCCGCGCCAGGCCCGGCGGGCCTGGAGGTCCATGCGGATGCCGGCGGCCTCCACCTGCCGGTCGGAGACCTGGGCCTCGCGGACCGGGCCCTCGGGGGCGGCACCGCCGGCGGGCACGGGGCTGGTGCGGCGCAGCAGGGCCCGCAGCCGCGCGAAGACCTCCTCGACGTCGAACGGCTTGACCACGTAGTCGTCGGCGCCCGCGTCCAGGCCCGCGATGCGGTCGGCGGTCTCCACGAGGGCGGTGAGCATGAGGATGGGCGTGCGGTCGCCCTCGGCGCGCAGCACCCGGCAGACCTGGAGGCCGTCGATGCCCGGCATCATCACGTCCAGCACGAGGACGTCCGGCGGGTTCTTGTGCGCCTGCGCCAGCGCTTCCACGCCGTCGGCGACCGCCGTCACCTGGTAACCCTCCAGCGTCAGGGCACGCTCCAGGGCATGACGGATGGCACGGTCGTCTTCAGCGAGCAGCACAGTCTGGGGCACGCCCCCAGTGTGCCAAGCCCCCTTCCGGTCGGGCCGGGCCCGATGGCCCTACGATCACCCTTTTTACCCCCCTCTCACCGTCACAGAGGCAACCCGGGCCCGCCGCGGGCCGCCGGTCTCCGGCAGCGCTCGGGAGGCGGGGGTCTGTCGTCGGTGCCGGGTGGGGCGCTCCGGGGGCGCAGGCCGGCACGGCGGTGCCGGCCCGGCCGAACGAATCGGCCCGGGTGATCGAGACCCCACCCGCCCCGGCGCGTTCCCGCCCGACCGAACGCCCGCCCACCCGAACCGGCAGCCTCTCGGCCGAGCGAGTCGGGTGGGCGGGCGAACGGGATCAGCGCTGCAGTGCCGCCAGCTGTTCGGCGAAGGGCACCACCGTGTCCTCCTCCTCCCGCGGAGCCAGCGGCATGAGCGCGGCCAGCTCGACCGCCGCCCGGTCGATCCGGGCGGCCAGCCCGTCCGCGCCCCAGTCCTCGGACGCCGCGTACACCCCGGTCGGCACGACCACGGCCCGCAGGTAGGCGAACAACGGCCGCAGCGCGTGTTCCAGCACCAGCGAGTGCCGCCCCGTACCCCCGGTCGCACCGATCAGCACCGGCTTCCCGACCAGCGCGTCCTTGTCCAGCACGTCGAAGAACGACTTGAACAGGCCGCTGTAGGACGCGCTGAACACCGGTGTGACGACGATCAGTCCGTCGGCCCCCGCCACCGCGTCCTGCGCGGCGGCGAGGCCCTTGCCCGCGAACCCGTTGGTGAAGTTGTGCGCGATCTCGACGGCGAGCTCGCGCAGCTCGATCACCTCGATGTCCACCGGCGTCCGCCGGCCGACGGCGGCGGCCAGCCGGTCGGCGAGCAGCCGGGTGGAGGACGGGACGCTCAGTCCCGCCGACACGACGACGAGCTTCATGCGGTCGTTCATACGGTGGCCGCCTCCTTCTCCTTCGCGGCGAGCAGCGACTGGTGGGTCGGCGCCTCCGGCACGTCCGCCGGGCGCCCCTTCGCGAACTCCTCGCGCAGCACGGGCACGACCTCCTCGCCGAGCAGGTCGAGCTGTTCCAGCACGGTCTTCAGCGGCAGCCCCGCGTGGTCCATGAGGAACAGCTGGCGCTGGTAGTCGCCGGCGTACTCGCGGAAGGCGAGGGTCTTCTCGATCACCTGCTGCGGGGACCCCACGGTCAGCGGGGTCTGCTCGGTGAAGTCCTCCAGCGAGGGCCCGTGGCCGTACACCGGCGCGTTGTCGAAGTACGGCCGGAACTCCTTCACCGCGTCCTGCGAGTTCTTCCGCATGAACACCTGGCCGCCCAGGCCGACGATCGCCTGCTCGGGCGTGCCGTGCCCGTAGTGGGCGTACCGCCGCCGGTAGAACTCCACCATCCGCTTGGTGTGGTCGGCAGGCCAGAAGATGTTGTTGTGGAAGAAGCCGTCGCCGTAGAACGCGGCCTGCTCGGCGATCTCCGGCGAGCGGATGGAGCCGTGCCAGACGAACGGCGCCACGTCGTCCAGCGGTCGGGGGGTGGAGGTGAAGCCCTGCAGCGGGGTGCGGAACTTGCCCTCCCAGTCCACGACGTCCTCGGTCCACAGGCGGCGCAGCACGGCGTAGTTCTCGATGGCGAGGTTGATGCCCTCCCGGATGTCCTTGCCGAACCACGGGTAGACCGGCCCGGTGTTGCCGCGGCCCATCATCAGGTCGACGCGCCCGTCGGCCAGGTGCTGGAGCATCGCGTAGTCCTCCGCGATCTTCACCGGGTCGTTGGTGGTGATCAGGGTGGTGGACGTGGAGAGGATCAGGTTCTCCGTCCGCGCGGCTATGTAGCCGAGCATGGTGGTCGGGGACGACGGCACGAACGGCGGGTTGTGGTGCTCACCGGTCGCGAAGACGTCGAGCCCGACCTCCTCGGCCTTCAGCGCGATGGCGACCATGGCCTTGATCCGCTCGCGCTCGGTCGGGGTCCGCCCCGTGGTGGGGTCCGGCGTGACGTCGCCGACCGTGAAGATCCCGAACTGCATGGTCGCTCACCCTCCAGGTTGTTGACCGTTCAACTATACCCCTCCAACGGTCACCCCACCCCGGGTATTCCACCCCCCTCCCCACCCCTCCCACCGGCGCCTTTCCGGCCGCTACGGCACCAGCACCAGCCGCCCCCGCACCCCGCCCCCGCCCAGCCGGGCGTGCGCCTTCGCCGCCTCCGCAAGGGGGTAGGTCTCGGCCACCCGCAGGGTCAGCACCCCCTCGTCCACCAGCCGGACCAGCTCCGCCAGCCGGCCCCCGTCCGCGGCCACCTCCACGGCCCCCGTCCGCACCCCGCGCACCGACTCCGGAGACGCCCCGGGGCGCACTCCCGCGTACGCGCCCCCGTCCCGCACCCACTCCAGGGCCGCCTCGCCGAGCACCGCCGCGTCCAGCACCGCGTCCACACTCCCCGCCGGCACCCCCTCGGACGTGAAGTGCGCGGCGCCCAGCGAGCGCACCAGCTCCTCGTCACCCGCCCGGGCCTGCCCGGTCACCTCGATCCCCCGGTGCGCCGCCAGCTGCACCGCGAACCCGCCGACCGCCCCCGCCGCCCCGGTCACCAGCAGCGATCCGCCCGGCGCGAGATCCAGCAGCTCCAGCGCCTGGAGCGCGGTCAGCCCGTTCAGCGGCAGCGTGCCCGCGTGTACGGCGTCCGCCGCGGCCGGCGCCTTCGCCACCGCGTCCGTGGCCACCACCACGTACTCCGCGTGCGCCCCCAGCGGGTCGGCCACCCCCGCCGCCAGCGCCACCACCGGGTCACCGACCCGCCAGGCCGCGGCCACACCGACCGCGTCCACCGTCCCGGCCACGTCCCAGCCGAGCCCGAGCGTCTTGCCGGCCCCGCCGAAGAAACCGGCGCGCACCCCCGCGTCCACGGGGTTCAGCGCCCCCGCGGCCACCTTGATCCGCACCTGACGCGCCCCCGGCTCCGGCACCGGCACCTCGGCGATCTCCACCGCTTCCGGCCCGCCGAACGTCCTCACCACAGCAGCACGCATGACAACTCTCCCTGAATTCACGGCACTTGAAGATTCCGCGGCCTGTTTCCGACCGCGACACCAACCGTAGGAGAGGTACTATCCATTGGTAAGTAGTTACCTGAGAGTGCGTAGCTGCCCCGAAGGGAAGAGCCCATGGCCACCATGACCGCCGCCCAGCGCCGCGAACAGGCCCGCGCCGACTACGACGCCTTCCTGCGCAGCTGCCCCACCAACCAGCTCCTCGGACGGCTGAGCGACAAGTGGGTCAGCCTCGTCGTCGCCGCCCTGGCCCCCGGCCCCCTGCGCTACAGCGACCTCAGCCGCAAGATCGCCGGCGTCAGCCCCAAGATGCTCACCCAGACCCTGCGCGCCCTCGAACGCGACGGCATCGTCGACCGCACCGTCACCCCCTCCGTCCCCGTCCGCGTCGACTACGCCCTCACCCCCCTCGGCGCCAGCCTCGCCGGACTGCTCACCGCCGTGAAGGACTGGGCGGAGACCCACTTCGACGAGGTCCGCACGGCCCGCGAACGCTACGACGCCGACGCCGACAACCCCGCCTGACCCGGGGCGGGCACCGGCTCAGAAGGCGTACTCGTCCCCGGTGTCCAGCACCAGCACCGCCATCCGGTCGTTCGACCGGTCCTGGTCCACCGCACCCGCGCTCCACACGGTGTCGATCTCCAGCGTCACCTCCGACGTCCGCTCCCGCAGCCGCACCGGCACCCGCACCTGCTCCCCCGCCGCGTCCACCGCCAGCGCCCCCGTCCCGCACACCACCGTCCGCTCGTCCTCCCGGGCACACCGGGCCGGCAGCTCCTGCTCGTCGGCCAGCTCCACCGACCAGCGCAGCCGGAACGTGGCGTCCGCGACGGCGGCCGGCCCGTTGTTCCGCGGAGTCAGCCGCACCTCCACCTGGTCCCCGTTCATCACCGCGGTCCCGTGGAAGGCCAGATCGGCCTCCGGAACCGGAGCGGCCACCGCGGTCCCCGGCACCAGGACGGCACCGGCACACACTCCGGACAACACCCACGCCCGCATCCGCACGCCCTCACCACTTTTCGCTCGCGCCGGCACCGCCGTACACCTGGCCGCCGCAACCACGACCGCCGTACGGATGTATGCCACGCGAGCCGCCCGCCAGGCCCCCTCCAACAAGGTGACACCACCCCCGCGTGCGAAGCTGCGCCCATGCCGATCCTCCGCTCCGCCGTCCTCTTCGTCGTCGCCGCCCTGTTCGAGATCGGCGGCGCCTGGCTGGTCTGGCAGGGCGTACGCGAACACCGCGGCTGGCTGTGGGCGGCCGGCGGCGTCCTCTCCCTCGGCGCGTACGGCTTCGTCGCCACCTTCCAGCCCGACGCCCACTTCGGCCGCATCCTCGCCGCCTACGGCGGGATCTTCGTGGCCGGCTCCCTGCTGTGGGGCGTGATCGCCGACGGCTACCGCCCCGACCGCTGGGACATCACCGGAGCACTGATCTGCCTCGCGGGCATGGCCGTCATCATGTGGGCGCCACGAAGCGGCGGCTGAGGCTCACTTACGCTGGACGGGACCATCCGAGCGCACCACCCCGACGCAGCCCCAGGAGCAGCCATGGCCACCGCCGCCCCGTCCGCCGCCTCCCGCATCGCCGTCGTCACCGGCGCGAGCAGCGGCATCGGCGCCGCCACGGCCCGGCAGCTCGCCGCGGCCGGCTACCGCGTCGTCCTCACCGCCCGCCGCAAGGACCGCATCGAGGCCCTCGCCGAGGACATCACCAAGGCCGGCCACTCCGCCGTCGCCTACCAGCTGGACGTGACCGACCGCGCAGCCGTGGACGAGTTCGCCACCGCCTTCAAGACCATCGGCGTCCTCGTCAACAACGCGGGCGGCGCCCTCGGCGCGGACCCGGTGGCCACCGGCGACCCCGCCGACTGGCGCACGATGTACGAGACCAACGTCATCGGCACCCTCAACCTCACCCAGGCCCTGCTGCCGAAGCTGGTCGCGAGCGGCGACGGCGTGATCGTGGTCGTCTCCTCCACCGCCGGCCACGGCACCTACGAGGGCGGCGGCGGCTACGTGGCCGCCAAGCACGGCGCCCACGTCCTCGCCGAGACCCTCCGCCTGGAGATCGTCGGCCAGCCGGTCCGCGTCATCGAGATCGCCCCCGGCATGGTCAAGACCGACGAGTTCGCCCTCACCCGCTTCGGCGGTGACACCGAGAAGGCCGCCAAGGTGTACGAGGGCGTCGCCGAGCCCCTCACCGCGGACGACGTGGCCGAGACCATCACCTGGGCGGTGACCCGCCCCAGCCACGTCAACGTCGACCTCCTGGTCCTGCGCCCGCGCGCCCAGGCGTCCAACACCAAGGTCCACCGGGAGCGGTGATGGACGACCACTCCCCGACGGACGACTCCCCGGCGGAGGACACCCTCGAGAAGCGGCGCCTGGCCCAGGAGACGAAGAACGAACGCCAGGTCTGGTACTTCCTGGCCTACTTCCTCTTCGGCATCCACTTCGTCGCGTTCATCATGATCTACGCCGTACGACACGCGAAGTAGCCCGCCGGGCGGAACTAGGCGAACGCCGGCAGGTTTCGTGCGACCCACGCCGCGAAGGGGGCGGCCGGGCGGTGCAGCACGGCCGCCACATCGGGGCCGGGCCGCCGCTCGGCCGGCAGCGGCGCACCGAGGACGTCCAGCGTGCCGGCGACCACCTGCTCCGGCATGAACCGCGCCATCCCGGAGTGCGCCTCCTCCCGGGACAGCTCCACGAACGCCACCTCCTCGCCCAGGGCCGCCGAGATGGCCTCCGCCTGCCCACGCGGACTGATCGGCTCCGGGCCGGTCAGCTCGTACACCCGGCCCGCGTGACCGTCCTCCAGCAGCGCGGCGGCGGCCACGGCGGCGATGTCCGCCGGGTCGACCACGGGCAGCGCGACGTCGCCGAAGGGCGCGTACACCGTGCGCCGGGTACGCACCGACTCGCTCCAGGCGAGCGCGTTGGACGCGAACCCCGCCGGCCGCAGCACGGTGAACTCCCGCCCCGACGCCCGTACGGCGGCCTCGAACTCCCGCAGCCGGGCGTGCGAGGGCGCCTCCGGCCGGGTGGCACTGACCTGCGACGACACCAGCACGATCCGCTCGACCCCGGCATCCGCGACCGTCGCGACCAGCTTGTCGGGACTCTCCCCCCGGAAGTTCACCTCGCCGCCCAGCACGAGGAACACCGCCCGGGCCCCGTCGAGGGCGGGCCGCAGGCTCCCGGCGTCCCCGACCCCGCCCCGCACCCACCGCACCCCGGCCCCGGCTGCCGCCCCGTGCCCCCGCGACACGGCCACGACCTCCTCACCGGCCTCGGCCAGCAGCCCCACCAACGTCCGCCCGATGTTCCCGGTGGCCCCGGTGACAACGATCATCGCTCCCCCTCATTCTCAGTCAGTCAACTAACTAAATAGGAAGCTAGCACACGACCACCCCCGCCTGTCTATAGTCAGTCAGGTGACAAACTCAGTGGATCGGCGGGCACGGGCGTCACAGAAGCGCCGACGGCTCACGGCGGCGGCGGCCCGCGTCCTGCACCAGCAGGGCGTCGAGCGCACCACCCTCGCCGACATCGCCCGCGAGGCCGACGTCCCGGTGGGGAACGTCTACTACTACTTCAAGACCAAGGACGAACTCGTCCAGGCGGCACTGGCGGAACACCAGGCCCACCTGGACGAACTCACCGAAGTCCTGGACGAGTTGCCGACGCCCCGCGACCGCCTCAAGGCCCTCGTCGAGGCCTGGATCGCCCAACGCGAGACCGCCGCCCGCCACGGCTGCCCCACCGGCACCCTGGCCGCCGAACTCGGCAAACGCACCGACGGCACCCTGGACGCGGCGACCGGCGCGGTCATCCGCCGCCTGCTGGACTGGACGGCCGCCCAGTTCCGCCAGTGGGGCCTGCCCGACCCGGACGACCACGCCCTCACCCTGGTCTCCGCCTACCAGGGCATGTCCCTCCTGACCAACGCCCTGCGCGACCCGGACATCATGACCAGGGAGGGCGAACGCCTGCTGCGGTGGCTGGACTCGCTGGAACCGGGGGGCGAGTAACCCACAAGGGCGAACCTCCTCGATCAGCCGATCACCACACGAACATCCGCCCTAGGCTCGCGCCACACGATCAACTCGACGGCCCTCGCCCGGGATGCCGCCCGGCCGAGGGCCTGACCAGCATGGAAGTGGAGGCTTCCCTGTGGCTGCATGCGAGCCTAACGCCCACCGGTTCATGGACCTCACGGTCCCCGAGTACGCGTATATGTTCGGGTTTTTTCAGGCGGATGGGCATCTGGCGATGGGCCAGGGCCGGAAAGGGCGCTTGACCGTCGAGATCAGCGCCCGGGACATCGATCTGCTGCGTGAGTTCCAGAAGCTGACGCCCTACAAGAGCTACATCACCGAACGCACCCGGTCGACCAACTTCGCCGCGACTCACACTGCCGCCATCTGGAGCGTGCATGCGCTGGAAGCCAGGACCACGATCAACAAGCTCGGCCTGCCGTACGGACGCAAGTCCGATCTGATCAGTCCACCGAGTGTGACGTTCTCGCGCCGTGACTATCTTCGGGGCCTGATCGACGCCGACGGCTCGGTCGGCTACACCGCCAAAGGGTTCCCCTTCGTCTCCCTCAGCAGCGCCAGCAGCGCGATCGCGTCTTTCCTGTCCGCCTACGGCAAGGAAGTCACTGGAGCCGAGCGCACCGCCAAGCGGAACGCCCGCGAAGGCATCTACAACGTTCTCTACATGATGGAACTGGCGCAGCGCCTGGCAGGCCACCTCTACTACCCCGGCTGCCTTTCGCTGGAGCGCAAGCACGTGGCCGCGGACTCCCTCTCCGCGTGGGTACGCCCCCACGGCATGAGGGCCGCGTATACAGCGCGCCGCTGGACCGATCCGGAAGACCGGATCCTACTGAAGCTCAACAGCCCCACGGCCGCCGCGGAGGCACTCGACAGAACTCCCCAGAGCTGCAGCCTCCGCCTCTGGCGCCTGCGCACCGGCCGAGTGCCGACTCCCGCCGATCAGTGACCGGATGCACGAGGCCCCCGGCTCAGGCCGGGGGCCGGCCTCCGCTTCAGCCCTTCACGCAGATGAACTGCTTCAGCTTCGCCACCACCTCGACGAGGTCGCGCTGCTGGTTCATCACCTGGTCGATGTTCTTGTAGGCACCCGGAATCTCGTCCAGCACTCCGGAGTCCTTGCGGCACTCAACACCCTGCGTCTGCTCCTCGAGGTCCTTGGTCGTGAAGTGACGCTTGGCCGCATTGCGGCTCATACGACGACCAGCCCCGTGCGAGGCAGAGTTGAAGGCCTTCTCGTTTCCGAGACCCTTCACGATGTACGAACTGGTGCCCATCGAGCCCGGGATGATCCCGAATTCACCAGTGCCGGCCCGGATCGCCCCCTTACGGGTCACCAGCAGGTCCATGCCCTCGTACCGCTCTTCCGCCACATAGTTGTGGTGACAGGAGATCTCCTGCTCGAAGGTCGGCTTCGCCTTCTTGAACTCCTTGCGGATCACGTCCTTCAGGAGTGCCATCATGAGCGCCCGGTTGTACTTGGCGTACTCCTGCGCCCAGAACAGGTCATGGCGGTAGGCCGCCATCTGCGGGGTGTCCGACACGAAGACGGCAAGGTCACGGTCGACCAGGCCCTGGTTGTGCGGAAGCTTCTGGGCCACACCGATGTGGTGCTCGGCGAGTTCCTTGCCGATGTTCCGGGAGCCGGAGTGCAGCGTGAGCCAGACCGAACCTGACTGATCCAGACAGAGTTCGATGTAGTGATTGCCCGAGCCAAGCGTCCCCATCTGCTTTTCTGCCCGATCATGACGGAATTTGACCGCCTCCGCGACCCCGTCGAACCGCCCCCAGAAGTCCTCCCAGCCGGCCGTGGCCAGCCCGTGGAAGTCCCCCGGCTCGACCGGTTCCTCGTGCATCCCCCGCCCCACCGGAATGGCCTGCTCGATCTTCGACCGCAGCCGCGACAGGTCACCCGGGAGATCGTTCGCCGTCAGGGACGTCTTCACCGCCGACATCCCGCAGCCGATGTCCACGCCCACCGCGGCCGGGCACACCGCGCCCTGCATCGCGATGACCGAGCCGACCGTGGCGCCCTTGCCGTAGTGCACGTCCGGCATCACGGCCAGGCCCTTGATCCACGGCAGGGTGGCCACGTTCTGGAGCTGGCGCAGGGCCACGTCCTCGACCGTCGCCGGGTCCGTCCACATCCGGATCGGGACCTTGGCGCCCGGCATCTCCACGTACGACATATGTTCCTCGTTCCCCCGGAAGCAACAACAAAAGGCTTAAAAGCAGCAAAACGCAAAAGCGGCGCCAAAGTCGACGAAAAGGGACAAGGGACCGGCGTCCACCGCAGTGCGTGCGATAGACATTGTCTCCAGGGGGCGCCCCGCTGCGGCAAGCGAATAACCAGCGGGGACACTGGAGCACCGAGCGAGCACACACCGTCGAGAGGAGCCCGACCGTGCAGCGGAAGGCGTACGTATCCGGCACCGCCGCCCTCCTCGCGGCGCTGCTGGCCGGCTGCACGAGCGGTTCCGGGGACGGCGGCGCGACGGACAACGCCAATCCGGGCGACGCCGGTACGGCGACGGTGGCCGCGCAGCCGGGCAAGTACCGCACGCTCCCGGAGCCCTGCGGTGCGGTCGACCACGACACGCTGGACGCGCTGCTGCCGGGCATCCGGCAGATCACCGACCCGGACCAGCGGGACAAGGCGTACCAGGGCGAGGCCGCGCTCACCTACGACACCGATCGCAAGGTCGGCTGCCGGTGGAAGGTGGAGTCCGCCGACGCCACGGACCGGCTGTCGGTGGACATGGAGCGCGTGGTGTCGTACGACAACACGGTCAGCGACGACGATCAGGCGCAGAAGCTGTTCCAGGAGAAGGAGACGGCCGCCGATCTGCCGGTGCCGAGCAGTTCGTCGGCGCCGGCGTCCCCGACGCCCACCTCCTCGGTGTCCGCGTCGCCGGCCTCGCCCTCGGCCGCGTCCCCGAAGGGGTCCGCGAGCGGCAGCGCCTCCTCGTCCGCGTCCCCGGACGCCTCCTCCTCCGGTGCCACGCCCACGGATCTGCAGCCTCGCGCGCTTTCCGATCTCGGTGACGAGGCGTATCTGGACGACCGGCTGAACACGTCCGGTTCGACGGCCGAGCAGCGGACGGTGACTGTGGTGTTCCGCACGTCCAATGTCATCGTCACGCTCCAGTACGAGGAGCAGCCGATGGCCATGGGAACGGTCCCGGACAGCAAGGAAATGCAGGACAGCGCCCTGAATCTGGCCTCTCGGCTGGATGACGCACTGGGTGGCTGACGGTCTCGCCGGCCCCCTCCGGCCCTGTCCGCAAAGCGCGGGAACGGAAAGCCCGCGGCGCCCTCACCGCGTACCGTGGCCCCGCAGGAACCCGCACGAACACCGAGCGTCATGAGTGAAGGAACCATGCAGCGAGCAGCCCAGCGAGACGACCGTGCCCAGCCCAGCCAGCGAGCCAAGCGCCTCCGCCGCGCTCTTGTCTGCGCGGCAGCCGTTCCCGCGGTTCTGATCACGGCCGCCTGTTCCTCGGACTCGGGTGATTCCAAGGCCAAGTCCGGGGACGAGAGCACGCCGTCGGCGGGGAGCGGCAGTACACAGCCGTCGGCGAGTGCGTCGCCGACCGTGGAGGCCGCCGCGTACCAGAAGCTTCCCGACGCGTGTGCGGTGCTGGGGAAGAAGACCCTGGAGGATCTGGTCCCCAAGGGTGTGAAGTCGGCCAAGAAGGGCAGTTCGGACGATCCGTCGTCGCGTGCGTCCTGCTCGTGGAACAGCCTGGACAACAACGGGGTGAAGGGTTCGCAGTTCCGCTGGCTGACGGTCTCCCTGCTGCGGTTCGACTCGGATGCCTCGCGCGGCTCCGGTGCCGACCAGGCGCACGCGTACTTCTCGCGGCAGGCCAAGGACGTCCAGTCGGTGGACGGCGCCAAGAACACCAAGGTCGTGCCGTTGTCGGGTACGGGTGCGGAGGCGACGGCGGTGCGGTACGACCTGAAGAAGAAGGAAGGCCTCTTCAAGCAGCAGACGGTCGTCGCCCGGGTGGAGAACGTCGTGGTGACGCTCGACTACAACGGTGCGGGTCTCGCTGGTGAGAAAACTCCGGACGCGGACGATCTGACGAAGGCGGCGGAGAAGGCGCTGAAGGAGGTCGTGGCGTCGGTGTCGTCGGCCAACGGTGCGGGCGGTGGGGCGAGTTCGCCGTCCCGGTCCTCGGAGCCGTCGAAGTCGGCGTCGCCGTCGAAGTCGCCGTCCAAGTCGGCCTCCTCCAGTGCATCTCCGTCCAAGTCGGCCGCGCGGGAGAGCTGACCGGAGGCCGTAGCGGCTGACCGGCACCACGTTCTCCGCACACGTGTGCCACTCTGTTGCGCGCAACAACACGCAATGGGAGGGGAGTACGAGTGGCCGCGCCACTGCAGCTGACTCGGATGCACCGCGTTCTCATCGGCGTGGTCGTGACCGGCGCTTTGATCATCGCCGGCATCGGCTTCGCCGGTTCGTACGCGGCCGTCCGCGAGCTGGCCATCAAGAAGGGATTCGGGAACTTCTCCTATGTGTTCCCGGTGGGTATCGACGCAGGTATCTGTGTTCTCCTCTCCCTTGATCTGCTGCTGACCTGGATCCGGATCCCCTTCCCGCTGCTGCGCCAGACGGCGTGGCTGCTGACCGCGGCGACGATCGCGTTCAACGGTGCGGCCGCGTGGCCGGATCCGCTGGGTGTGGGGATGCACGCGGTGATCCCGGTGCTGTTCGTCGTCGCGGTGGAGGCGGCGCGGCATGCGATCGGTCGTATCGCCGACATCACGGCGGACAAGCACATGGAGGGGGTCCGCCTCACCCGCTGGCTGCTCTCGCCGGTGCCCACGTTCCTGCTGTGGCGCCGGATGAAACTGTGGGAGCTGCGTTCCTACGATCAGGTGATCAAGCTGGAGCAGGAACGTCTCGTCTACCAGGCGCGGCTGCGCAGCCGCTTCGGCCGGGCGTGGCGCAGGAAGGCTCCGGTGGAGTCCCTGATGCCGCTCCGGCTGGCGAGGTACGGCGTGCCGCTGGCCGAGACGGCCCCGGCGGGCCTGGCGGCGGCGGGCATCGAGCCGGCGCTCCTTCCTGCGGTGGCGCAGCAGCCGCGGCTGGCGGCGGCGGGTGCCGCGGCTGCGGGCGGGCCGGCCGCAGCCGCCGCGGGCGGTCGTGCCGCCGGGGCGGCGCCCGTGCCGAGGCAGGCGGCGCCCGCCGGGCAGCGCCCGGAGGACCCCACGGCGGACGAGCAGAGCCCCTGGTTCCAGGCGCCGCGGGAGATCGAGTACCACGGCGGGTACGACCCGACGTACGACCCGATGATGCAGGAGCCCCAGTACGCCCCCGAGGAGGAGTACGGGGAGTGGTACGAGGAGCAGCCGCCGGAGCAGTTCCAGCAGCCGTCTCCCGAGGAGACCGGCAGTTTCCCGATCCCGGTGAGCGCGACCCGGACCCGCGAGCTGGGCGAGGGCGGCGGCACGCCCGAGCCGGAGCCGACGGAGGAGGACTACTACCAGGTCTTCCGCAAGTCGATCGACGGCAGCTATCCCACGGGCCCGCAGCTCAGGGAGGACGTGGAGGCGACCTACGGCGTGTCGCTCCCCCGGGGCGAGGCCGAGCGCCTGGTGAAGATCTTCGCCGAGCGGCACTACCAGGAGATGCAGGACGAGCACATCGCATGACGGCATGAACAAGGGGCCCTCCGCCGGGAGGGCCCCTTGTGCGTTGCCGCCCGGTCCTACTCGCCGAGCAGGCGCCGTACCCGGTCCTGCCCGACCGCGAGGAGCAGGGTGGGCAGTCGGGGGCCGGTGTCGCGGCCGACGAGCAGGTGGTACAGCAGGGCGAAGAAGGTCCGCTGGGCCGTCTTGATCTCGGGCGGGAGTTCCTTCGGCGTGGCGTCGGCGGGGAAGCCGGCCTGGACCTTGGGGACGCCGTAGACAAGGTGGGTGAGTCCGTCGAGCGACCAGTGGTCGGCGAGTCCGTCCAGGAGCAGGCGTACGGACTGCTGGGAGGCCTCGTCGAGGGACTTGAGCAGGTCGACGTCGGGTTCGTCGCGCACGATGGTCCGCTGGTCGGCGGGGACGTGCGTGTTGATCCAGGCCTCGGCCCGGTCGTAGCGCGGCCGGACCTCGTCCAGGGAGGCGATCGGCTGCTCCGGGTCCAGCTCGGAGAGGATCCGCAGGGCCTGGTCCTCGTGTCCGGCGGTGATGTCGGCGACGGACGCCAGCGTGCGGTACGGCAGCGGGCGCGGGGTCTTCGGCAGTTCGCCGGCGGCGGTGCCGACGGCGCGGGAGTACGCGGCCACGTCACCGGGCAGGGCGGAGCCGTCGGCCACCTTAGCGGCGAGCTTGTCCCACTCGTCGTAGAGCCGCTGGATCTCCTGGTCGAAGGCGATCTTGAAGGACTGGTTGGGCCGGCGGCGGGCGTAGAGCCAGCGCAGCAGCTGCGGTTCCATGATCTTCAGCGCGTCGGCCGGGGTCGGGACCCCGCCCCGCGAGGAGGACATCTTCGCCATGCCGGAGATGCCGACGAAGGCGTACATGGGGCCGATGGGCTGCTTGCCGCCGAAGATGCCGACGATCTGGCCGCCGACCTGGAAGCTGGACCCGGGGGACGAGTGGTCGACTCCGCTGGGCTCGAAGATCACGCCCTCGTATGCCCAGCGCATCGGCCAGTCGACCTTCCAGACCAGCTTGCCGCGGTTGAACTCGTTCAGCCGGACCGTCTCGGTGAAGCCGCAGGCGGTGCAGGTGTACGTCAGCTCGGTGCTGTCGTCGTCGTAGGAGGTGACGGTGGTCAGGTCCTTGCCGCAGCCGCCGCAGTACGGCTTGTACGGGAAGTACCCGGCGGAGCCGGAGCTTCCGTCGTCCTCGGAGGCGGCGCCGGAGCCCTCCTCGGCCTCCAGCTCGGCCGCGTCGACCGGCTTCTGCTGCTGCTTCTTCGGCGCCTTCTTCGTGCGGTACTGGTCGAGGATGGCGTCGATGTCGTTCCGGTGCCGCATGGCGTGCAGGATCTGCTCGCGGTAGGCGCCGGAGGTGTACTGCTCGGTCTGACTGATCCCGTCGAACTCGACGCCGAGCTGGGCGAGCGACTCGATCATCGCGGCCTTGAAGTGCTCGGCCCAGTTCGGGTGGGGCGAGCCGTTCGGGGCCGGGACGGAGGTCAGCGGCTTGCCGATGTGCTCGGCCCAGGACTCGTCGACGCCGGCGACACCGGCCGGGACCTTGCGGTACCGGTCGTAGTCGTCCCAGGAGATCAGGTGCCGGACCTGGCGGCCGCGGCGGCGGATCTCGTCGGCGACGAGGTGCGGGGTCATGACCTCGCGGAGGTTGCCGAGGTGGATCGGCCCGGAGGGGGAGAGTCCGGACGCGACGACGACCGGTTTGCCCGGGGCCCGGCGCTCCGACTCCTCGATGACCTCATCCGCGAAACGGGAGACCCAGTCGGTGGTCTCGGTGCTCTGAGCCACGATCGGCACGTCCTTCTTTCTGAACGGGGTGACACTCCATTCTCACAGACGGGATCGCGGCCGGGAAAACGGCTTTACCCCCCGTGGGATACTGGGCGGGTCTATCCATCCCCACGAGGAGAACGGCACCCCTTCCTATGGCCTCGGTCACGTCCCTCAGCGACAACGTCCAGCAGCACCTCGCGACCGCTCTCTCGGCCACCCTGCCGGAGGCCGCCGGCGCGGACCCGCTGCTGCGACGAAGCGACCGGGCCGACTTCCAGGCCAACGGCATCCTGGCGCTGGCGAAGAAGGCGAAGGCGAACCCGCGGGAGCTGGCGACCCAGGTCGTCTCCCGCGTGGTGACGGGTGACGTGATCGCGGACGTCGAGGTGTCCGGCCCCGGCTTCCTCAACATCACGATCGCGGACAGGGCGATCACCGCCAACCTGGCCGCGCGGTACGCGGACGAGACGGGCCGCCTCGGCGTGCCGTCCGCCGAGCAGCCGGGCACGACGGTGATCGACTACGCGCAGCCGAACGTGGCGAAGGAGATGCACGTCGGCCACCTGCGGTCCGCGGTGATCGGCGACTCGGTGGTGCAGCTGCTGGAGTTCACCGGCGAGAACGTGGTCCGCCGGCACCACATCGGCGACTGGGGCACCCAGTTCGGCATGCTCATCCAGTACCTGGACGAGCACCCGCACGAGCTGGACCACAAGGCCGCCCAGGTGACGGGCGAGGAGGCGATGTCGAACCTCGACCGCCTCTACAAGGCCGCGCGCAAGCTCTTCGACTCCGACGAGGAGTTCAAGACGCGGGCCCGCCGCCGGGTGGTCGACCTCCAGGCCGGGGACGAGCACACGCTCGCCATGTGGCAGAAGTTCGTGGACGAGTCGAAGATCTACTTCTTCTCCGTCTTCGAGAAGCTGGACATGGAGATCCGGGACGCGGACATCGTCGGCGAGTCCGGTTACAACGACATGCTGGCCGAGACCTGCCGCCTGCTGGAGGAGTCGGGCGTCGCCGTCCGCTCCGAGGGCGCCCTGTGCGTGTTCTTCGACGACATCAAGGGCCCGGACGGCAACCCGGTCCCGCTGATCGTGCAGAAGTCGGACGGCGGCTACGGCTACGCGGCCACCGACCTCTCGGCGATCCGCGACCGCGTCTTCAACCTCAAGGCGAACACCCTGCTGTACGTGGTGGACGCCCGGCAGGCCCTGCACTTCCGGATGGTCTTCGAGACCGCCCGCCGGGCCGGCTGGCTGAACGAGGACGTGACGGCGGTGCAGCTGGCCTTCGGCACGGTCCTCGGCAAGGACGGCAAGCCGTTCAAGACGCGTGAGGGCGAGACGGTCCGCCTGGTCGACCTGCTGGACGAGGCGATCGACCGCGCGTCGGCCGTGGTCCGGGAGAAGGCGCAGGACCTGTCCGAGGAGGAGATCGCCGAGCGGGGCGCCCAGGTGGGCATCGGCGCGGTGAAGTACGCGGACCTGTCGACGTCGGCGAACCGGGACTACAAGTTCGACCTGGACCAGATGGTCTCGCTGAACGGCGACACGTCCGTCTACCTCCAGTACGCCTACGCCCGTATCCAGTCCATCCTCCGCAAGGCCGGCGCGGTCTCCCCGGCGGCCCACCCGGAGCTGGCCCTGCACGAGGCGGAGCGCGCCCTCGGCCTGCACCTGGACTCCTTCGCGGAGACGGTGCGGGAGGCGGCGACGGAGTACGCCCCGCACAAGCTGGCGGCGTACCTGTACCAGCTGGCGTCCCTGTACACGTCGTTCTACGACAAGTGCCCGGTGCTGAAGGCCGGCTCGCCCGACCAGGTGGAGAACCGCCTGTTCCTGTGCGACGTCACGGCCCGCACCCTGCACCAGGGGATGGCCCTGCTGGGCATCCGCACGCCCGAGAAGCTCTGACCGGGTCCGCGCATGGCTCCGCGCCCCTGAATACCTCCGGGCGCGGGGCCCACGGTCGTGACAACACGCAACCGGTTTTGTACGGTTGGTTGCCTGTCAGGTGGCTCTGGCGGGCATGGGGCGGTGGCATCGGGGGGCTCGTTGGCTGTGGTGATCTCGCCTGAGTTAGGTTCCGTGCGTCCTGGGACCTCCCTGTCGGGCTCGGGTGGCACCGCTCAGGGTTCGCTGACCGCCGAGAACGTGCTGGGGCAGGTCGACGGCACGGCCGCGCTGCGGCGTGCCAGACCGATCGATGCGGGCGGAAATCCTCATCTGGAAGAACGTGCAGTGGCGCTCTCGGCCGCGGCGAAGGCCGCTGCCGCCTGGTTGTCCGCGCCCTCGGGGCTGCACAACCTTCCTGCCGCCAAGGACGGTCTGGTGGGTCGGACGGACGCTCTGCGAGGCCTCCGTGAGTCGCTGACGTCCGGTGCGGGTGTGATCTCCCAGGCCGCGGCCGTCCATGGCCTCGGCGGTGTGGGCAAGACGACGCTGGCTCTGCACTACGCGCACAGCCACCTCCGCGACTACTCGCTGGTCTGGTGGATCACTGCCGAGAGCGAGGAGCAGATCGCTTCTGCTCTTGCCGATCTGGCCGTCCGTATCCACCCCGAGTGGGCACTGGAGGCCAGTGCCAGGGAGCGCACCGAGTGGGCCGTCAGGTGGCTGCAGTCCCATCACGGCTGGCTGATCGTCTATGACAACGTCAACGACCCGCTCCACGTCAACCCGTTCCTCAGCCGGCTCTTAGGCCACGGCCACCAGCTCGTCACGAGCCGCCGACGAGCCGGATGGCGTGCCGGAACGCGCCTGGTCAGCCTTGATGTGCTGGCTCCGCATCTGGCCGTCGACCTACTGTGCAACGTGGCGTTCCCCGATCGTCGCCCGACCGCGGCGGAGCGGGGGCAGGCGGGCCTGCTGGCGTCGGATCTGGGACACCTCCCCCTGGCCTTGGCACAGGCCGCGGCTTACGTACGCGAGACAGGCACGTCTTTCGCCTCCTACCGCTCGCAGCTGGCCGCCACCGCAGGCGACGCGCTGGAGGCGACGGCACCGTCCGAGGGACTGGACCGGGCGATCGCACAGATCTGGCTCACCAGTTCACGAGCGATCCGTGAGCGCTGCCCGGCCGCTGTGGATCTGTTGATGGCACTGGCCTGGTACGCGCCCGAGGCGCTCCCGGTGCGGGTGCTCCTGTCGTTGGCGGACAGCGAGGCCGAGGCACGGACCGCTGTGGACGTGCTGGCCGACTACAACCTGGTCAGTGTGGGCGAGGACGTCGTCTCGCTGCACCGGCTGATGCAGAAGACCCTCCGTGCCGCGGCTTCCGTGCGGGCGGCCGGCATTCGCAGCCGGGCCGAACGGGCTCTGGCCAGGGCGCTCCCCGGCACGTCCGCCATGGACGCCGAGGCGGAGCGGGGCGTCTGGCAGCAGTGGCTTCCGCACATCCAGGCGCTGGCGAAGACGGGGCCTTCGAAGACCCCGCATGGTGAAGTGACGGAGATGTACCGGCGCGCGGCCGACGAACTCGTCGCCCGTGAGCAGCATGTGCTGGCCATCCCCCTTGTCGAGTGCGTGGTCGAGAACCAGCTTCGGCTGCTGGGCGCGGACGCCGACGCCACCCTCGCCGACCAGGATCGTCTGGCCGAACTGCATGCGAAAGCCGGTGACCCGGCCAAGGCCGTGCGCCTGTGCCAGGAGGTCTTCCGCAACCGCTCGCGGTTGTCGGGCAGGGAGGCGCATTCGACGCTGGCCAGCAGGCACAGGCTCGCTTACGCGTACCGGAAGGCCGGAGACGTCCTGGCCGCCGTGCGCGAGTTCGAGGCCGTGGTCGCAGACCGCCGGCGCGTCCTCGGCGACCACCACCCCGACACCCTCACCAGCCGCAACGACCTGGCCTACGCGCGCCAGCGGGCAGGTCAGTACCGGCCTGCAGTGGAGGAGTTCGAGGCCGTGGTCGCAGACCGCCGACGCCTCCTCGGCGACCACCACCCCGACACCCTCACCAGCCGCAACAACCTGGCCTACGCACATCTCAGGGCAGGAGACCACCAGCTGGCACTGCGGTTGTACGAGCAGGCGGTGGCCGACCGGGAGCGGGTCCTGGGTACCGACCACCCCGACACCCTGACGAGCCGGGGTTGGCTGGCCTCCGCCCACGAAGCGGCGGGCAACCAGCAACAAGCCATCTCTCTGTACAGGGCCCTGCGAGCCCAGCGCGGCCGCATCCAGGGCGAGGACCATCCGGAAACGCTGAAGACCCGCCAGAGCCTGGCCTACGCCCTGATGGACGCGAAGGGCCCCGCCGCGGCCCTCCCGGAGTTCGCGTCTCTGGCAGAGGACAGTGAACGATGCCAGGGCCGCGACCACCCCGACACGCTCGACTACCGGGCGGACATCGCGTACGCCCATCGGACCCTCGCGGACTACCCGCAGGCGCTCGCGGAATACGAGCGCCTGGTCGAGGACTACGCCAGGGTCCGGGGACCGGAGCACCCCGAGACCCTGTCCACCCGTAACGCCCTCGCCTACGCCCGGCAACTGGCCGGGGACCACCCCAGGGCGATCCTGGAGCTCCAGAGCCTCCTGGACGATCGCGCCCGCATTCAGGGTGAGGACCACCTCGCCACACTGACCGCCACCGAGAACCTCGCCTACGCGTACCAGGCGGCATCCGAGTACGAGCAGGCCACCGTTCTGTACAAGCGTGTCCTGCGTGACCGGATCCGGATCATGGGTGACGACCACCCCCGGGTCCTCGACACCCGGTGGTATCTGGCCCGCTGCCGTCAGCTGGCGGGTTTCCCGGAGCGTGCTGTTTCGGAGTTTCACGCCCTGGTGGCGGACCAGGTACGCGTCCTGGGCCCCGGACACCCGGACGTGTACCTCACGCGCCGGGCGCTGGGCGGGGCGCACACCGCCGCCCAGGAGTATGCCGCTGCGATCCGCCTGTACCAGCAGCTCCTCGAAGAGATGGCACAGGCACTGGGACCGGATCACCAGGAGGTCCTCAACACCAGGGGATGGCTCGCCGAGGCGTACCGGCTCGCCTGCGAGTACGACCGTTCGATCGCTGCATGGGAGGCACTGGTCGCGGACCGCCGGCGGGTCCAGGGAGCCGACCACCCCGACCTCCTGGAGGCCAGGCACCAGCTGGCCTGGTCGCTTCGGTCCGCCGACGAGTACCGGCGCGCGATCAAGATCTACGAGGAGGTACTCAGGGACCGCATCCGGCTCCACGGCGCGGACAGCCGGAGCACGCTGATCGAACGCAACGAGTTGGCTCTCTGCCGCAAGTACGCGGGGGACCACCAGCGCGCGATCGATGAATTCGCCTCGCTCATGGCCGACTACCAACGGGTGTTCGGCGAGGACCATCCTGACACCCTCGTGGTCAGTGCGAACCTCGCCTACGCGTATGCGGACGCCGAGCGCCACCGCGAGGCCAGGTCCCTCTTCGAGGACGTGATCAGTCGATGGATCCGCCTCAAGGGGGACGATCATCCGCGGACGCTGGACGCCCGCCGTGACCTGGCCATGTCGTACCGCGAGGACGAGGAGTACCAACTCGCGCTTGCCGAGTTCGAGGCGATCTGGGCCGCCCGGGCACGGCTGAACGGATCCGATCACCCCGACACCCTCGACGCCCGCGACGATCTGGCCGCCGCCTGCCGTGACGCGGGCGACTACCAGCGAGCAGCACTTCTCTCCCGGCAGAACGTCGACGACTGGGGGCGGTTGCGGCACCCGGACCATCCCAACACGTTGCTCGCCCGCAACTGGCTGGCCTTCGCGCACCAACTGGCAGAGGAACACGACCGGGCGATCGCCGAGTTCGAAGCGCTCGCGGCGGATCGCGAACGTGTCCAGGGACCCCTTCACCTCGGCACGATCACCGCCGGTGAGAACCTCGCCTACGCCTGTCAAAGCGCTGCGGAACACGAACGGGCCGTCCGGATCCGCGAGCACTGGCTGGACCGGCGGCTCCAGGTCCAGGACCGCGACCACCCGCAGGTCCTCGCCTCACGACATTGGCTGGCGCGCACGCGGCTCGACGCCGACGACTTCGCCGGTGCACTGCGCGATACCGTGGCGGTGCTGGCGGACCGGGAACGCACGCTGGGGGCATCCCATCACGACACGCTCGACGCCCGGCTCACCCTCGCCCTGGTACGTCAGCGGTCGGGCGATACGGCGGAGGCCATCCGTCTGTCCGAACGGCTCGTCGCCGACTGCATCCGCGTCCTGGGACCTGATCACCCGTTCACGTTCACGGCACGGGGCAGGCTCGCGTCCGCTCACCGCGCAGCCGGGCACTTCGCCCAGTCCCTCGGGCTTCGCCGGGAGCAGGTGGCCGATCTCGTACGGGTGCGGGGTGCCGACCACCCCAGGGTGCTCGACGCTCGCGACGCGCTCACCCGGGTCCTCCGCCTCTCCGGTGCCTACAAGGAGGCCGTGGGTGAACTGGAGTCGCTGGTCGCCGACGGCCTTCGACTGCACAGGCCACTGCATCCGAGCACCGTCGCGTGGCGAGTGGATCTGGCCTTCGCCTGCCGGGACATGGGTGATCACTGGCGAGCGATCGCGGTCATGGAGGAGTTGCTGCGCGACTGCCGGACCGTCCTGGCGGAGGACCACCCCACGACCCTGCACGTCCGCGCTCGTATCGCGCTGCTGGCCACCGAGTTCGGCCCACCGAAGCGAGCGGTGGCCCAGTTCGAACGGATCGTCGAGGATGCGACGAGGCTGTACGGACCCTGCCATCGCGTCCCGCTCCGGTTACGGGACGACCTGACCTACGCACTGGTGCAGGCCGACGACCCCGAGGGGGCCCTCGCCGTCCAGCGCGCGTCGCTCGCCGACCGAGCGCGGCTATGGGAGCGATCGGAGTTCCCCAGCACTCCCGAAGGCCTCGCCGAGGCTCATCGGGAAGCTGCCGGCGGAAGCGCCGATGACCGTGTCAGGCCGGTCGTCATGGTGTGTCTGGAACGAGCCGACGACGGTTACCCCACGTGGACGGAGACCCTGGCCCGCGCGATGGCCGAAGCGGGCGATACCGAGGGAGCCGTACGGCTACTGCGGGCAGTGCATGCCGGGCGGGAACGCATCCTCGGTCCCGACGATCCGGACACGCTGGACAGTCTGACCATGCTCGCGTTCGTCCGCGCGGAGGCGGAGGGGCACGACACCGAGCCGTCCGACGACGAGTTGCTGGCGCGCTGGGAGCGGGTGCTCGGGCCGGACCACCCGCGCCTGAAGACACTCCGCTCCCAGCTGGCCCGGCTGCGACCCGCCTGGCTGCCCCGCGTGACCCTCCTGGACGACCCGAGCGTCGGAACCGGAGCGGCCATCGAAGTGTGGCTGGAGCGCTCCGGGGGGACGGCCTCGCCGGAACTGCCGCCGCTGCTGCTGGTGGCGGGAGTCCGCACGGCAGGGGTGATCGAGCCGGCCGCGCAGGAGTACGTGGCCGGAGGCGAGCCGGCCCGCTTCGGCTTCACCGCCAAGGAGCCGGGGGCGCATCGCGTCCGGTTCACCGTGTACGACCACGAGTCCGGCTTCGTGCTGCAGGACCTGGAGGTGACCGTCCACGTTCCCGCACCCGCTGTCCCGAGTTCCCCGGGGAGAGACTGACCAGCCATGCCCCAGGACCTGACCGTCGACATACTCGGTAACCCCTCGCTCGACTACACGGTGCTGCCCCGGCAGCGCCCCGGCTCGGAGAGGAGCCCGTCGCGCGGTGAACCGCTGGATCTCAGCGTCGTGCTCTCCCGCAACGGCGGGGACGACCTCGTTCTTCTGATCATGGGGTCGGCCGTACCCCGCGTGCGCACCCGGTCGCCTCGTGCCTCCCTGTCCGTACCGGCCCCGACGCTGGTGCAAAAGGCCGCGAGGCTGCGGACGACATGGCGGGACCGCGTGGTGTGCCACACGGAGACGATCGACGGAGAGGTCCGCTACCCGCTCGCCGAGACCGCTGATCTGTCCGCGCACGCCGACCTGATGGACCGGTTGACGGGCGACATGGCCGAGGAGGGCGCCTACCTGCTCGACTGCCTGCTCGGCGGCGACAGTCATGAGGAGCGCTCGCTGCGGGCTCTCTTCCTGGACATCCTGGGCGGCGAGCGGTCGCTGCGGATCAGCTTCGACTCGGAGATCTACCTGCCCTGGCCCATGCTCTCCCTGGATCCGAGGGACCACGGCGGGCCATGGGGCTCCTTCCTCGGCCACCGGCACCAGATCGAACAGACCGGCGGCACGTGGCCGATGTACGACACCCCGTGGGGTTCGCGGGCCCAGGCGATCACCAGCCTCAACACCGACACCCGGCTGGACTCGGTCGGTAGAGCACCCGAGGTGCGCAAACTGCTGGAGGAACGCTCCAGGCTGACCGTGCGGACCGAGGCCGGCCCACTCTTGGAGGCGTTGTCCGGTGCGGATTTCGACGAAGACCTCATGTACTTCTGGTGCCACGGCCATTTCGTCGACAACGGTTCGCCCCATCCGCACCTGGTGCTCCGGCTCTCCGACGAGCGGCACATCGACGCCGACAGCATCGAACTCAGGCGCAGACGCATCAAGGACCCCGCGCGTACCCGCTTCAAGCCGTTCGTCCTGCTCAACGCCTGCCACGCCGGACAACCAGCCGCCGCTCCCCAGTTGGAACACCTCGGCCGAGCGCTCATCAACTTCGGCGCCGACGGTGTGCTGGGACCGCAGATCGAGATACCCCAGGACTTCGCCAGCGAGTACGCGTACGAGTTCCTGAACCTCTACCTGAGCGGAACCCACACAGCGGGAGAGATCAGTCGAGGACTGGTACGCCGTTTCGCCGAGGACTTCCGCAACCCCCTCGCCCTCACCTACTCACTGCACTGCGGCCTCGACAGCAGACTGGACCTCTCCTCGTGACCCGCCCTCGGACGAACCCCAGGCCCCTGCCCCGGCCCGCAGAGGTCGACCTGGACGAACAGGGAAGGATCAGGGCTCCGGGCAGCGGAACGCCGGTACCGGCCCCGAGGATCCGCGAGCATCTGGAACACCACCTGCGGATCCCGGCCTGGGCGAGCGACATATACGTGTACGTCCACGGCTGGCAGACCGCGCCCGGCACCGCGACACACACCGCTGCGCGGCTGCTCCGGCACGCTTTGGACCTACGGTCCGCTCGGCCGGGACTGTATCCGGGCGTGACCTCGGGCTACCGGCCCTGGTGCGTGGTCGTCCGCTGGCCCTCCTCCAGCCTGCCCTCTTTGCGGGGCTACCGCAGGATCCGGGACCGAGCCCATGCGATGAGTGCCCAAGGCGTCGGCCAGGCACCCTACGTACTCGCCCACCTTCTCGGCTATCTGGACGACCGGCGCGCCAATCCGGCCCATCCCGCGGTGCTGGCCAACCGCTCGGGGCAGTACCTGCATCTCGTGGGCCATTCCTTCGGCGGACGGTTCCTCTGCGAGGCGGTGCAGCGGGCGGCCGAACGGCCGCCGCGTCCCCCCGTCCTTGGCTGGAGCACACCGCGGGACCCTCGGCAGCCCTTCACGGTCGACAGCATGCTGATCTTCCAGATGGCCGCTCCCCGTGACGCGTTCGTCCGCCACTTCCCCAGGCTGTTCCCCTCCGGGGAGACTCCGGGCGCGCCGCTTCGGGGGCCTCTCGTCCTGACGCATTCCCGCTGGGACCGGGCCACGGGCTTCTGGCATCTGCGTGCCGAAGGAGCCCCGGGCATCGGGCACTCCGGCGCGGGGGCCGCGCCGGTGGACCCGTTCCCCACCCGGCTGCTGCCCACGAACGCCGTGTATCCACAGCAGGCGCTGGACCACCGCATCGTCAATGTGGATGCCGGCTGGCTCTACCGGGGAAGCAGGCTCACCCGCCTTGCTCCGGCGGGTGCCCACTCGGACTTCCAGCGGGCCGAGTCCGCTCACCTGTTGCTGACACTGGCGGAGCGCTCCCGCTGACACCTGTTCGCTCCACCGGCTCATGAGCCGCGTTCTCTTCGGCGAGCTCCCGCGCCCGCCGCGCCAGGGCCTGCCGCACGGCGTCCGGGGCGAGGACGCGCAAGGGGGTGGCGAGGCCGAGCAGGTAGCGGGCGAGGCCGTCCGCGTCGGGGCCGCCGATGTCCACGACGGTGGCGTCCGGGCCGTCGGCCCGGTGGGTGCCGACGGTGGCGGGGACGACCCGCAGGGCGTCCGCCAGGGGCAGCGGCAGCCGGATGGTGGCCGACAGCGGGTAGGGGCCGTTGGCGGTGTTGTGGGAGACGAGCCGGGCCGGGTCGGGCGGGTCGGTGATCTCCGCCGGGCGGCCGGTGGGCTGGAGCCGCTCGACGCGGTCGGCGCGGAAGGTGCGCCAGCCCCGCTCGACGTCCCGGGCGACGAAGTACCAGCGCCGTCCGGTGTGGACGAGCCGGTACGGGTCGACGTCCCGGACCGTGCTGCGGCCCTGCCCGTCGCGGTACGACAGCCGGGCGCGTTCGCCGCGCCGGCACGCGGCGGCCAGTTCCAGCAGCATGCCGGGCCGGAGCCGCGGCGCGTCGGGCCAGGGAAGCCGTACCAGGGCGTCGTCCCACTCCCCGAGCCGTTCGGCGATCCGGGGCGGCAGCACCTGCCGCAGCTTCAGCAGCGCGGACAGGGCGGCCTGGTCCCCGCCGAGGGCTCCGCCGAGCGCGGCCTCCCGCAGCCCCACGGCCACGGCCAGCGCCTCCTCGTCGTCCAGGATCAGCGGCGGCACGCGGGAGCCGGCCCGCAGCCGGTAGCCGCCCCAGGGTCCGGCGTCGGAGTCGACCGTGTAGCCGAGGTCCCTCAGCTTGGCGATGTCCCGCCGCACGGTGCGGTCGGTGACGGCCATCCGGTCGGCCAGCTCGGCGCAGGTCCAGGCGGGCCGGGCGGCGAGCAGCGCGAGCAGACGCAGCAGACGGGCGGAGGCGCTGAGCACGGGCGGAAGTCTTCCACACGGGCCCGCACGACCAGGACCGTATCTGTCCGGGTCGTGTCCTACGGTCGTCCCCATGAGCACAGACACCGCTTCCGCGCCCGTCCTCCGCTACGCAGCCGTCACCTTCGACTGCGCCGACCCGCTCGAACTGTCCCGTTTCTACGCCGAGATGTTCGGCCTCCCCGTCGCCTACACCTCCGAGGACTTCGTCTTCCTCGGCGGCAAGGACGGCGCGCCGGGCCTGGGCTTCAACCGCCTGGCCGACTACCGCCGCCCCACCTGGCCGGACCCGGCCCAGGAGAAGCAGGCCCACATCGAGGTGGGCGTGGACGACCTGGAGGCGGCCGAGGCCCACCTGCTGAAGCTGGGCGCGACCAAGCCGGAGACGCAGCCGCAGCCGGACCGCTGGCGGGTCCTGCTGGACCCGGCGGGCCACCCGTTCTGCATCACCACGCTGGTCTGACCGCCCGGTGGCGCGGCAACGGCCGTGACGGCCAAGGGCGTTGTCAGTGGGGGGCCGTACAGTCGGCGGTATGGCGACTCTTCCCAATCCGCTGCCCAAGCTGGCCACCGACCCCAGTGGGCGTTCGCTGGGTCTTCAACTGCCGCCCGGCAGACTCGTCGACATGACGGACGACGGCCCCTGGCCCGAGCCCCTGTTGTGGTACGCGGAGAAGCCGGCCGCACCGGGCTCCTGGAAGGCGCTGGGGGCGCCGGGGGCGCGGGTCGGCCTGCTGCCGGTGCTGGTCGACACCGGCGCCGGCACGGACGGCCTGGACGACTGGGTGCTGCTGCCGGGTGAGGCGTCGTACCCGGGCGATCACGACGGCGCGGACGTCCTCGCCGAGTACTGGGAGGAAGAGACGGAGGACGGCGAACTCGCCGAGGAGATCGAGCCGTTCGGGGAGGAGTGGCCCGGTCTCGCGGCCGCCCCCGCCGCGCTCTCCGCCGACCCGGACACCCGTGCCGCGCAGGTCGCCGACGTGCTGGCCGCCGATCCGGACCGGGGCGTGGAGGTGGCCCACCTCGCGCTCGTGCCGGCCCGGCGGTCCGCCGACATACCGGCGGCGATCGGCTGGACCGGCGCCGTGAACTACGAGGCCGACGTGGCCCGGATCTGCGCGGTGCTGCGCTCCTGGGAGGACCGGTTCGGTGCCCGGGTGGTGGCGCTCGGCCCGGACACCCTCGTCGTGTCCGTCGCCGCCCCGCCCATCACGCAGGAGCAGGCCGAGGCGGTGGCGGCGGAGCACTTCGCGCTCTGCCCGGACAACGTGCTCCAGGGCGAGCAGGACACCCTCGCCGCCTACGCGAAGGGCCTGATCGGGGCGCCCGCCTGGTCCTTCTGGTGGGACTGACGCGACGCCCCGGCGGGCCGGCGGCGGGTCAGCGCAGCTTCCGGGCCGCCTCGGTGGCCCAGTAGGTGAGGATGGTGCGCGCCCCGGCCCGCTTGATGCCGGTGAGGGTCTCGAAGATCGCCTGGTCCCGGTCGATCCAGCCCTTCTCGGCGGCGGCCTCGACCATCGCGTACTCGCCGGAGATCTGGTAGGCGGCGACGGGCACGTCCACCGCGTCCGCGACCCGGGCGAGGATGTCGAGGTAGGGGCCGGCCGGCTTGACCATCACCATGTCGGCGCCCTCGGCCAGGTCCAGCTCCAGCTCCCGCAGGGACTCCCGCCAGTTGGCGGGGTCCTGCTGGTACGTCTTGCGGTCGCCCTTGAGGGAGGAGGCGACGGCCTCGCGGAACGGGCCGAAGAAGGCGGAGGAGTACTTGACGGTGTAGGCGAGGATCGCGACGTCCTCGCGGCCGATCTGGTCGAGCGCGTCGCGGATGACGCCGATCTGGCCGTCCATCATGCCGCTCGGGCCGACGACGTGGGCGCCGGCGTCGGCCTGCACCTGCGCCATCTCGGCGTACCGCTCCAGGGTGGCGTCGTTGTCGACACGGCCCTCGGCGTCCAGCACCCCGCAGTGCCCGTGGTCGGTGAACTCGTCCAGGCACAGGTCGGACATGACGAGCAGGTCGTCGCCGACCTCGGCCCGGACGTCGCGCAGGGCGACCTGGAGGATCCCGTCCGGGTCGGTGCCGGCCGTGCCCAGGGCGTCCTTCTTGCCGTCCTCCGGCACGCCGAACAGCATGATCCCGGAGACCCCCGCCTCCACGGCCTCCAGCGCGGCCTTCTTCAGGCTGTCCCGGGTGTGCTGCACGACCCCGGGCATCGAACCGATCGGCACCGGCTCACTGACGCCCTCCCGGACGAACGCCGGAAGGATGAAGTCGGCGGGGTGCAGCCGGGTCTCGGCGACCATGCGGCGCATGACGGGGGTGGTGCGCAACCGTCGGGGACGCGTACCGGGGAAGGATCCGTACTTCGTCATGCCCTCTACGCTACGCCCGCCCCGCCCATGCCTTTGCCGACGCGGAGTCGGACGGGTATGGGAACGACCTCCCCTGCGGCAGACGGATTGCGCGGGGGCCACCGGCTGGTGCAGCAGGCTCATGCGGCGCGTACGCCTTCGTCCGGCACCGTCCGGTCGGCGCGGCAGTCGCGGCAGCGGCCCGGGCGGGGTGCGCGGAAGGCGCGTTCGCAGCCGTCGCAGGTCTGGAAGGGGTACGGGAGACATCGAGTGGCTTCGCTGGTCACCGGCGCGGACGGTGGGCTCGCGGGCAGGGGTGTCGGCAGCAGCTCGCGGAGGCGGTAGGCGAGCACACCGGCCGGGTTCCCCATCTCCACGGGCAGGCCTGCGGTAAGGGCGCGGTGGACGACGGCGGCCGTGGCACCGCCCGCGAACCAGGCGACGACGGCGGGAGCGAGCCGGTCCACCTCCCGCCGGGACAGGGTCAAGCGGTCGTCGGTGCGGCGCAGGCCTGCGAGGAGGGTGACGGCCGCCCTGTGGTGCCGGTCGGCCGGGGGCTGCGCGGAACTGTGCGCCTGCGCCTTCGGCGGCGCCGGGGGCTCGTCGCCGGGCGTTTGGTCGTCCTCCTGGGACGTCTCTTCGGCCTCCGCGCCGGCCGCTCGGCCGCCGGTGGCACGGGCAAGGGGGGCTGCGGGCCGGTCCGGGACGCGTACCGGAATTCCGGATACGGCGGCCCGGGCAGGGGTGTGGTGGGCGTAGGTACGGGTGACCAGGCGGCCCGACTCCGTGTGCTCGCGGACCCGCGCCAGATAGCCGTACGCCTCCAGCTCTCGCAGTGCGGAGGCGATCCGCTCCCGCCCCTCGGGAAAGCGTTCGGCGAGGCTGCGGATGTCGACCGGGGTGCCCTCGGGCACCGACAGGATGTGGGTGGCGAGTCCGATGGCGGTCAGCGACAGGTCGCGGTGCTGGGCGAGGTGGTTGCCGATGACGACGTACTGGCCGGACTGGTACGTACGTACGTGGGTGACCCCGGAGGGTGTGGTGGCTTGCCGAAGAGCCCGAATCGGGCGCAGGACGGCGTTAGGCTTCTTCTCAGCCATGGGGAAGGTCTCTTCTTCCTCGTTGGTCAGGCCCTCGCACTGGGATTGCCGTCCCGGCGGGGGCCGATGCATGTGGGGGTTGTGAAGTGGTGAGGCGCATATGCCTCGGGCTGAGACTGCACGCCCGAACCACCGCTGCGCCAGCCGGACCGACCCGTTTCACCCGCGCGAGTGACCTACGCGGGGTTTGGTTTGGTTGGTTGGTTTTTTCCCTAGGTTCTTAGGTCTTTTACGGCCCGCAGCCCCGGCCGCGGAGCCACCGCGTCACGCATTCCCCGGCTTCGGTGCGAGGTGCGCCGATGGCCCGGCCGGATCGACTTCGGCCCACACCGTCTTGCACGGCACCGGCCCGTGCCGCACACCCCAGCGGTCCGCCAACTCCTCGATCAGCAGCAGCCCGTAGCCGGACTCGGCCGACCCCGGGGCGGCGGCCCGCGGAACGGGCAGCGCGTCACCACGCGTATCGGTGACCTCGATACGCAGAACCCCCTCGGCCGTCACCGCGAGAGCCAGCCGGAAGCTCCGTCCGAGCACCCTGCCGTGCAGCGCGGCGTTCGCCGTCAACTCGGCGACGATCAGCCGGGCGGGGTCCAACGGCATCCCCCACGAGCGCAATTGCTCGGTTGCGAGCAGGCGGCCGAGGCGGGCGCCGCGCCGGGTCGAGGAGAGCGGCACACAGAACTGGCGCGCCGGGGTGCGGAGGGTGGAGATTCGCTCGTTCACGTCACTCAGCGTGTCCAAGCGTGCTTAGCCTGTGAAGCACGACAGCCCGTGCGGACGGAGGCTGTCCGTGCCGTGTCCGGGTGCGTCCGGGGCGTACGGGGTGAGTGGTGACGGGAGGACGGTCTACGTGAGCGACTGGGATGCGGGGCTGGAGGACGACGAGGCGGGGGCGGTAATGCGGACCGTCTCACGGCAGCTGAAGCTGTGGCGGGAGGCGGCCGGCCTCACCCAGGCCGAGTTCGGGGCGGCCATCGGATACGGGGAGGAACTGGTCTCCTCGGTGGAGCGGGGGCGGCGGATCCCCCGGCCGGAGTACCTGGACGGGGCGGACGAGGTGTTGGGGGCGGGCGGGAAGATCGCCGCGCTCAAGCAGGACGTGGCGGAGGTCCGGTACCCGAAGAAGGTGCGGGACCTGAAGAAGCTGGAGGCGGACGCGGTCGAGCTGTGCGCGTACAACAACTCCGTCGTCCATGGGTTGTTGCAGACGAAGGAGTACGCGCAGGCAGTCTTCAGCGCTCGTCGGCCACCCTTCACCGCAGAAGAGCTGGACCAGCGATTGGCGGCCCGAGTCGCACGTCAGGAGATCGTCAACGAGACCGTGGCCCGCCCCGTCTTCAGCTTCGTCCAGTGCGAGTCGACACTGCGTCGGCCCATCGGCGGCAGGACGGTCATGCGAGCGCAGCTGGAACGCCTGTTGGCTGTCGCCGAGTTCCGCAACGTCGACCTCCAGGTACTGCCGCTCGGGCGTGAGCAGAACTCAGGCCTTGCCGGGTCGTTCAGGTTGCTCAGGCTCAAGGACGGCACCACGGTCGGGCACGTGGAGGTGCAGCACATCAGCCGGGTGATCGTCGACCCGAAAGAGGTGCAGCTCCTCGATATGCGTTATGGGATCATCCGGGCACAGGCTCTCGACCCACGGGAGTCGACGGTCCTCATCGAGAAAGTGCTGGGAGAGACATGAAGCTGGAGTGGATAAAGAGCAGCTACAGCACGGACGAGGGCCCCGACTGCGTAGAGGTGGCCACCCCCGACGAGGCCCACGTCCTCGTCCGCGACTCCAAGAACCCCACCGGCCCCCGTCTCACCCTCACCCCCGACGCGTGGGCGACCTTCCTGCCGTACGCCTCGGGGCGCTGACGGCAGCACGGAACGCCGCAGGGGTGCCCCGGCGGCAGCCCGGGCACCCCTGGAGACGGCGTCAGCCGGAGGTCACGTCGTCGAGCGGCGCCTGCGCGCTCCCGGCCGGCGTTCGCTCGGCCGGGTCACCGGGTCGCCGGCCTCCAGCGCGGCGGCACGGCGCTTCATGCCGAAGTCGGCCAGCGCCTCCGCGAGCTTGTGCACGGACGGCTCCGGGGCCATGACGTCGACCCGCAGGCCGTGTTCCTCGGCCGTCTTCGCCGTGGCGGGACCGATGCACGCGATCACCGTCACGTTGTGCGGCTTGCCCGCGATGCCGACCAGGTTGCGGACCGTGGAGGACGAGGTGAACAGGACCGCGTCGAAGCCACCGCCCTTGATGGCCTCGCGGGTCTCCGCCGGCGGCGGCGACGCGCGGACCGTGCGGTAGGCCGTGACGTCGTCGACCTCCCAGCCCAGCTCGATCAGACCGGCCACCAGGGTCTCGGTGGCGATGTCGGCACGGGGCAGGAAGACGCGGTCGATCGGGTCGAAGACCGGGTCGTAGGGCGGCCAGTCCTCCAGCAGGCCGGCCGCCGACTGCTCGCCGCTCGGCACCAGGTCGGGCTTCACGCCGAAGGCGACCAGCGCCTTGGCGGTCTGCTCGCCCACCGCGGCCACCTTGATCCCCGCGAAGGCACGGGCGTCGAGGCCGTACTCCTCGAACTTCTCGCGGACCGCCTTCACCGCGTTGACGGAGGTGAACGCGATCCACTCGTAGCGGCCGGTCACCAGGCCCTTGACCGCCCGCTCCATCTGCTGGGGCGTCCGCGGCGGCTCCACCGCGATCGTCGGGACCTCGTGCGGCACCGCGCCGTAGGACCGCAGCTGGTCGGAGAGCGACGCCGCCTGCTCCTTCGTGCGCGGCACGAGCACCTTCCAGCCGAACAGCGGCTTGGACTCGAACCACGACAGCTGGTCGCGCCGGGCGACGGCACTGCGCTCGCCGACCACGGCTATCACCGGGCGGCCGCCCTCCGGCGACGGCAGCACCTTCGCCTGCTTCAGCGTCTGCGCGATGGTGCCGAGCGTCGCCGTCCAGGTCCGCTGCCGGGTCGTCGTACCGGCGATCGTCACCGTCAACGGCGTGTCCGGCTTGCGGCCCGCCGCGACCAGCTCGCCCGCCGCGGCGGCCACGGAGTCCAGGGTCGTCGACACGACCACCGTGCCGTCCGACGCGCCCACCTCCGTCCAGCACCGGTCGGAGGCGGTACGGGCGTCCACGAAGCGGACGTCCGCGCCCTGCGCGTCCCGCAGCGGCACACCGGCGTACGCGGGCACGCCGACCGCCGCCGCGACACCGGGGACGACCTCGAAGGGCACCCCGGCGGCCGCGCAGGCGAGCATTTCCTCCGCCGCGTACGTATCAAGTCCCGGGTCCCCGGACACCGCACGGACGACCCGCCTGCCGCCCCGCGCGGCCTCCATGACAAGATGAGCGGCATCCCGAGCAGCAGCGGGGACAGCGACGGGTGTTGACGTGCCGTCAACGACCGTCAGCTGGGGCGTGCCCGTGCCCGGCGGGGACACCGAGGAGGAGTCCGCGTCCGTCGGCACCACGGAGACGCCCTGACGGGCGTGCGTCCGGATGACGTCGAGCACCTCGTGCTCGGCGACCAGGACGTCCGCGTGCGACAGCGCCTCCACGGCGCGCAGGGTCAGCAGTCCCGGATCTCCGGGTCCGGCACCGAGGAAGGTGACGTGCCCGTGTTCCGGACCGGCGGCAGGAAGGGCGGTGGGGCTCAATGTGCTCGCTCCCCCATCAGACCGGCCGCGCCCTGGGCGAGCATCTCGGTGGCGAGTTCGCGACCGAGTGCCCACGCCTGGTCGTGCGTCTGGGGCACGGGACCGGTGGTGGACAGCTGCACCATGCGCGTGCCGTCGGTCGTGCCGACGACGCCGCGCAGGCGCATTTCCTTGACAATCTGCCTGTCGGCCTGGGGGTCCCCCCGCTCGAGCGGAGCCGAGAGTGGGGGAAGGTCGGCCAGCGCGCCCACAGGGGCGCTGCAGCCGGCCTCCAGGGCGGCGAGCAGTGACCGTTCGGCGGTCACGGCGGCCCGCGTGAACGGGTCGTCGAGTTCGCCGAGCGCCGCGATGAGCTCCGCGTTGGCCGCGGGACACTCGATCGCCAGGGCCCCCTGGCCGGGGGCGGGCAGAACCGTGTCGACCGACAGGAAGTCGGTCGCCTCGTCGATCCGGCCGATCCGGTTGAGTCCGGCGGCGGCCAGCACGACCGCGTCCAGCTCGCCGTCGCGGACGTACCCGATGCGGGTGTCGACGTTGCCCCGGATCGGGACCGTCTCGATGTCCAGGCCGTGGGCGCGTGCGTACGCGTTCAGCTGCGCCATGCGGCGCGGCGCACCGGTGCCGATGCGCGCCCCGCGCGGCAGGTCGGTGAGCTTCAGCGCGTCGCGCGCGACGATCACGTCCCGGGGGTCCTCGCGCACCGGTACGGCGGCCAGGGCCAGCTCCTCGGGCTGCGCGGTCGGCAGGTCCTTGAGCGAATGAACCGCGAAGTCCACCTCGCCCCTGAGCAGCGCGTCGCGCAGCGCCGTGACGAACACGCCGGTGCCGCCGATCTGCGCCAGCGCCTCCCGGGAGACGTCGCCGTACGTGGTGATCTCGACCAGCTCGACGGGCCGCCCGGTCACCCGGCGGACGGCCTCCGCCACCTGCCCGGACTGGGCCATGGCGAGCTTGCTGCGCCTGGTCCCCAGCCTCAAAGCCTTCTCACTCATGCCGGTCGGTCCTTCGTCTGTGTGCTGTCCCCGGCCCGGGAGACGGCGGCGACCGTCTCGGGGTCGAGGTCGAACAGGGTGCGCAGCGCGTCCGCGTACCCGGCGCCGCCGGGCTCGGCCGCGAGCTGCTTGACCCGGACGGTCGGCGCGTGCAGCAGCTTGTCGACGACCCGGTGCACGGCCTGGCGGATCTCGCCGCGCTGGCGCTCGTCCAGGTCGGGCAGGCGGCCGTCGAGGCGGGCGATCTCACCGGCGACGACGTCGGCGGCCATGGTGCGCAGCGCGACCACGGTCGGCGTGATGTGCGCCGCCCGCTGTGCCGCACCGAAGGCCGCGACCTCGTCGGAGACGATACGCCGGACCTGGTCCACGTCGGCCGCCATCGGCGCGTCGGCGGAGGCCTCCGCGAGCGACTCGATGTCCACCAGGCGGACCCCGGCCAGCCGGTGCACGGCCGCGTCGATGTCGCGGGGCATGGCCAGGTCGAGCAGGAAGAAGAAGGGCGCGGGCCGCTCGGCGACCGGCTCCGGCCTGCGCCGCTCGGGGATCCGGCCGACGGTGGCGACGGTCGCGGCGAGCGCGGTGATCAGCTCGGCGTCCGCCTCGGGCGTACGGCGCTCCCGGCGGTCCACCGTCGTGCCCTTGTCCACCCAGGCCGCGTGCTGCTCCAGGGTGGCCGCGTCCATGCCGGCCACGGCGGCCTCGCCCATCACGGAGAAGCCGGGCTGTACGGCGGCGAGGTCCAGCGGGCAGTTCTCGTCGGCGCCGAGGCCGGTGTGGCGCGGCGCGGCCGCGGGCGGCCCGGCCGTGACGCCGGTGTCGGCGACGGGCTGCCCGGTGCGGCCCTCGACCGCCTGCGCGACGGCCTCCGCGGTGAGCACCAGACCCGTCGCCCCGGTACAGGAGACGACGACGTCGGCACGTGTCAGCTCGTCAGCCACGGCGTCCATCCGCACCGCGCGGGCACGCACCCCGGTGTCCTCGTCCTCGGTGAGTATCCGGGCGAGCCGCTCGGCGCGGTCGAAGGTGCGGTTGGCGACGACGACCTCGGCGACCCCGGCGCGCGCGAGGGTCGCGGCGGCCAGGGATGACATCGACCCGGCGCCGATGACGAGGGCCTTGCGGCCGCTCGCCCAGTCCTGCACGTCCCCGCCCGCGGCCAGCTGCTCCAGGCCGAAGGTGACCAGGGACTGGCCGGCGCGGTCGATGCCGGTCTCGGAGTGGGCGCGCTTGCCGACCCGGAGGGCCTGCTGGAACAGGTCGTTCAGCAGCCTGCCCGCGGTGTGCAGGTCCTGGGCACGGGCCAGGGAGTCCTTGATCTGGCCGAGGATCTGGCCCTCGCCGACGACCATCGAGTCCAGACCGCAGGCCACCGAGAACAGGTGGTGGACGGCCCGGTCCTCGTAGTGCACGTACAGATAGGGAGTCAGCTCTTCCAGGCCGACGCCGCTGTGCTGGGCGAGCAGCGTGGACAGCTCGGCGACACCGGCGTGGAACTTGTCCACGTCGGCGTACAGCTCGATGCGGTTGCAGGTGGCGAGCACCGCGGCCTCGGTGGCGGGCTCGGCGGCGACCGTGTCCTGGACCAGCTTGATCTGGGCGTCCGTGCCGAGCGCGGCCCGTTCCAGCACGCTGACCGGTGCGCTGCGGTGGCTCAGTCCGACGACGAGGAGGCTCATGCCGGCATCACGGCGGGGACGTCCCCGTCGGGTCCCTGGTCGGCGGACTCCTCGCGGGTGGTGGCGGCGGGCAGCGCGCCGTCGCCGGCGGCGGTCTCCTCGCCGGCCTTGCGCTGCTCGTGGAACGCGAGGATCTGCAGCTCGATGGAGAGGTCGACCTTGCGCACGTCGACGCCGTCCGGGACGGACAGCACGGTCGGCGCGAAGTTCAGGATGGAGGTCACCCCTGCGGCCACGAGCCGGTCGCAGACCTGTTGGGCGGCACCGGCGGGGGTCGCGATCACGCCGATCGAGACGCCGTTGTCCTCGATGATCTTCTCGAGGTCGTCCGTGTGCTGGACGGGGATACCCGCGACCGGCTTGCCGGCCATCGCCGGGTCGGCGTCGATCAGCGCGGCGACCCGGAAGCCACGGGAGGCGAAACCGCCGTAGTTGGCCAGGGCGGCACCGAGGTTGCCGATACCGACGATGACGACCGGCCAGTCCTGGGTCAGGCCGAGTTCGCGGGAGATCTGGTAGACGAGATACTCCACGTCGTAGCCGACACCGCGCGTTCCGTAGGAGCCCAGGTACGAGAAGTCCTTGCGCAGCTTGGCGGAGTTGACCCCCGCCGCCGCGGCCAGCTCCTCGGAGGAGACCGTGGGGACCGAGCGCTCCGACAGTGCGGTCAGGGCTCGGAGGTACAGCGGAAGCCGGGCGACGGTGGCCTCGGGAATTCCTCGGCTACGGCTCGCCGGTCGGTGTGTTCGGCCAGTTGCCACGGTGCTCCTGCGGGTAGAGCGGGGCTGCAGGCGGTCATACGTCCCCAGACCGCCCCGTCGACAGCAGGCTATGTCTTTGTGAACGCGTGCACAAAGATGGTGTCCGATTTGCCCGGCAGAAGTGACCGGGGTCACGCGGGTTTCACGCCCTCGCCCGGAACCGGTGCCTACGCACCGCCGTTCCTTCATTACTGGGGGCAAAACCGCACACACTCCTCACGAATCCCGCCCCCGAGACCAAGCCGCCATCGATCCTAAGCGACTTTCCGGCCACTTTGGACTACTCGGTCAGTGCCCGCCGCAGTCGCTCCTCGTTCACGCGCCAGAACGTGTGCTGCTCGCCGTCGATCAGTACGACCGGGATCTGCTCCCAGTAGCGGTCGTACAGCTCGCGGTCCTCGGTGATGTCCTTCGGCTCCCACGGCACACCGAGGTCGCCGCACACCTTCTCGACCACCGCCTGGGCGTCGTCGCACAGGTGACAGCCGGGCTTGCGGACGAGCGTGACCAGCCGCGCGCGCGGCTCGGACCTGCGTCGGAAGAGGGGACTCATGCCGGCCATTCTCGCGCGCCCGGTGCCCATTCCGGATCGCTTCTTTTACGACCCGGTCAAGCAGAGTTCACACCGCGCCAACCTCGTGACGCCGGAACCGCCGAACAGACTGGCTATGCTCACGTCATGGCCGCTCTCGGATGGCTCACTCCCCGTAGGCGCTCCGCCACGGCGCGGAGCGTGTTGGCAGGCGAGGCCTCGGCGGAGGCCGCCCGCAAGTCCTCGCAGGAGACCCCGCTCGCCGCGCCCGAGGAACCGCAGTTCCCGGTGATGGGCGACGACCGGGCCGCCGCCTTCTTCGACCTCGACAACACGGTCATGCAGGGCGCCGCGCTGTTCCACTTCGGCCGGGGACTGTACAAGCGGAAGTTCTTCGAGACCCGCGACCTCGCCAGGTTCGCCTGGCAGCAGGCGTGGTTCCGGCTGGCCGGCGTCGAGGACCCCGAGCACATGCAGGACGCCCGCGACTCCGCGCTGTCGATCGTCAAGGGCCACCGGGTCGCCGAGCTGGAGTCGATCGGCGAGGAGATCTACGACGAGTACATGGCCGACCGCATCTGGCCCGGCACCCGCGCCCTCGCCCAGGCCCACCTGGACGCCGGCCAGAAGGTGTGGCTGGTCACCGCGGCCCCGGTGGAGATCGCCCAGGTGATCGCCCGTCGCCTCGGCCTGACCGGCGCGCTCGGCACGGTCGCCGAGTCCGTCGACGGCGTGTACACCGGCAAGCTGGTCGGCGAGCCGCTGCACGGGCCCGCCAAGGCGGAGGCGGTGCGCGCGCTGGCCGCCGCGGAGGGCCTGGACCTCTCCCGCTGCGCGGCCTACAGCGACAGCCACAACGACATCCCCATGCTGTCCCTGGTCGGCCACCCCTACGCCATCAACCCGGACGCCAAACTCCGCAGGCACGCCCGCGAGCAGGACTGGCGCCTGCGCGACTACCGCACCGGCCGCAAGGCCGCGAAGGTCGGCATCCCGGCCGCGGCGGGCGTGGGCGCGGTCGCCGGCGGCACCGCGGCGGCCATCGCCCTGAGCCGGCGCCGCCGGTAACCGCACGGCCGCGTCCCGCCCGGCCTCCGCATTCCGCCGCACCTCCGCGTCCCACTCCGGTGCCGCGCGCACGAATTATGCCGCGGCCACTTCAACACGCCCTGTACCTCACCGAAACCGGCACCATTCCGGTCAACAACCGATCAACTTACGGCACTTGACCCGGCATCAAACGGTTATGGATGCGACGCAATCGATGATTTGAGCAACTCGGTGTAGCAGTGCCTGTACGAAGCGTTATTCTCCTCAGACGCATACCGGTACCCCTCCGTCGCTACGACGGGTGAAAGGTCCCGCACTGCACGTGATGGAAGCTCTGCCTCTGGGAGTCCCGTGTACCCACACGTCGGGGTTGACGCCTCGGGCCTGGCTACGCTGCGCGCAAGGATCGCGACGGTCAAAGAGACGCTGCGCGGCTTCGTCCCCACCGCGTACGCCGTCCCGGCCTTCGCCGCCGCCGCGCCCGCAGGCCCGTGCTACGCACTGGCCGACGGCAGCGCCGCCGTCGGCAGACGAGGGCGTGCCACCGGCTCGGCCACCGCCCGCCGTCCGGCCGCCGACAGCGACAGCGCCCGGATGATGGACCTGGTCGAACGCGCCCAGGCGGGGGAGGCCGAGGCCTTCGGGCGGCTCTACGACCAGTACAGCGACACCGTCTACCGCTACATCTACTACCGCGTGGGCGGCCGGGCCACCGCCGAGGACCTCACCAGCGAGACCTTTCTGCGGGCGCTCCGGAGGATCGGCACCTTCACCTGGCAGGGCCGCGACTTCGGCGCATGGCTGGTGACGATCGCCCGGAACCTGGTCGCCGACCACTTCAAGTCCAGCCGCTTCCGGCTGGAGGTCACCACCGGCGAGATGCTCGACGCCAACGAGGTGGAGCGCTCCCCGGAGGACTCCGTCCTGGAGTCCCTGTCCAACGCCGCCCTGCTCGAAGCCGTACGGCGGCTCAACCCGCAGCAGCAGGAGTGCGTGACGCTCCGCTTCCTCCAGGGCCTCTCGGTCGCCGAGACCGCCCGGGTCATGGGCAAGAACGAGGGCGCCATCAAGACCCTCCAGTACCGCGCCGTCCGCACCCTCGCCCGGCTGCTGCCGGACGACGCGCGCTGAACCCCGCCACGCAGGGCGACGCTCAACTCACGTCCAGTGACGCAACGTTGCCTTTCTGATCCGTTCATCCGCCGTCCGTAACCCAAGTGCCGCGCCAGTCGTTGTGCGGGATACAGGCTCCCTGTGGTCACGTCCTGGCCGACCCTGATCGCTCGATCGTGTGGAAGGGCTCGTGGGCGTGCAACCCTCAGGACCCCCTGGGGAGTCGACCGTCATGACGAGAGGAGGTGCCGCCAGTGATCGCGAACGTATCGGCGCACCGGCGGGCGAACGCCTTCGCCCAGGCCCTGGAGGAGCAGTCCGACCGGGACACGGCGGCCGAGCAGTCCGCAGCACCGGCGGAGTCACCGCCGGACACCGAGGATCACACCGAACAGGGCGCACTGCTGGCCCTGGCGGCGGGTCTCGGCGCACTGCCCAAGCCGCAGCTCGACCCGGAGGTCAAGGTCGTCCAACGGGCCCAACTGGTGGCCGCGATGGAGGCCATGCTCCAGGAGGGAACCGGGGCGGCGGACGCGTCGGTACCGGAACAGCGGTCCCACCGGGCCAGGGGCGCGCACCGGGCGAGCCCGCTGGGCAAACTCCGCCCGCGCACCAGACTGACCAAGGGCCTCGCGGCCGGCGGGCTGAGCGTGGGCGTGGCAGCCGGGGCCTTCGGCGGGGTCGCCGCCGCCAGCTCCGACGCCCTGCCCGGCGACTCGCTGTACGGCCTGAAGCGCGGCATCGAGGACTTCAAGCTCAACTACCTGGCCGACGGCGACGACCAGCGCGGCGAGACGTACCTCGACCAGGCCTCCACCCGGTTGAGCGAGGCCCGCCGGCTGCTGGAGCGCGGCCGGGGCGGACACCTGGACCACGAGTCCATCGGTGAGATCCGCCGCACCCTGGCCGGAATGCAGCACGACGTCACCGAGGGCCACCGGCTGCTCCACGCGGCCTACGAGGCCGACCCGGACTCCCTGGGCCCCATCCAGACGCTGTCCGCGTTCTCCAGATCCCACCGGGAGGCCTGGAGCGCGCTCAGCGACAAGCTGCCCGTGCAGCTGGGCGACGTCAAACAGCAGGTGTCCTCGGTCTTCGACGCCATAGACGAAGAGGTCGCCCCGCTGCAGTCCCTGCTCCCCCAGCCACCCGCACCGCCGAGCGACGGCAGACACCCGGGCAGCTCCGGCCCGGCGTCCACCGGCTCCTCCGGCAGCCACCGGACCGCCGAGCCCAGCTCCGGCAGCACACCGTCCGCCGGCCGGCACAGCGGCACCGGCACACCGAGCGGACCGGCCACCGGCAGCAGCGGTGACGGGCTCATCGGCGGCGACACGGGCGGCCTGCTCGACCCGCCGCGGACCGGGTCGGAGGGCAGCAGCTCCCCGTCCGCCGGCAAGTCCCCCACGGGCCAGCCGGACGTCACCATCCCGCCGCTCATCCCGGACCTGCTCCCGGGCCTGGGCATCGACGGACAGGACGCGGACTAGCACGGCACGGCGACGGCACCGGGGGCGCCCCTTTCCGAGCAGGGGCGCCCCCGGTGCCGTACGCACGCGGACGTCGCAAGACCGCGAGCGTCGGAAGAACACAGCCGTCAGAAGAACACAGCCGTCAGAAGAACGCAGCCGTCAGAAGAACACGGAGCGCCGCTGCACCAGCAGCTTGTACAGCGTGTGCTGGATCTGCTCCCGTACCTGGTCGGTCAGGTTGAACATCAGCATCGGATCCTCCGCCGCCTCCGGCGGATAGCCGTCCGTCGGGATCGGCTCGCCGAACTGGATCGTCCACTTGGTGGGCAGCGGGATCGCGCCCAGCGGACCCAGCCACGGGAAGGTCGGCGTCAGCGGGAAGTACGGGATCCCCAGCACCCGGGCCAGCGTCTTGGCGTTGCCGATCATCGGGTAGATCTCCTCCGCGCCGACGATCGAGCACGGAATGATCGGCGCGCCCTGCCGCAGCGCCGTCGAGACGAAGCCGCCCCGGCCGAACCGCTGGAGCTTGTACCGCTCGCCGAACGGCTTCCCGATGCCCTTGAAGCCCTCCGGCATCACCCCGACCAGCTCGCCCTGCCCCAGCAGCCGTTCCGCGTCCTCCGCACAGGCCAGCGTGTGCCCCAGCTTGCGGGCAAGTTCGTTCACCACCGGCAGCACGAAGACCAGGTCGGCCGCCAGCAACCGCAGATGCCGGCCGGCCGGATGGTGGTCGTGCACCGCGACCTGCATCATCAGGCCGTCCAGCGGCAGCGTCCCGGAGTGGTTGGCGACGATCAGCGCCCCGCCCTCGGCCGGGATGTTCTCGACGCCCTTCACCTCGACCCGGAAGTACTTGTCGTACACCGGCCGCAGCAGCGACATCAGGACCTGGTCGGTCAGCTCCTCGTCGTACCCGAAGTCGTCGACCTCGTAGTCCCCGGTGAGCCGGCGCCGCAGGAAGGCCAGCCCGGCCGCCACCCGCCGCTCCAGGCCGCCGTCGCGCCCGCCGGTGTCCGACGCCTCCAGCGGCTCCTCCTCGCGGCTCACAGGCCCATCGTCCTGCGCCCGCTCCCGGCCGGGCAGGGGCTGCACGGCCCCGATCTCGCCCGGCTCCCCGAGCGCGCCGCGCCGGATCCCCCCGCTCCGGCGCCGCGCCGGGCGCTGTGCGGCGCTCCCGCGGGACCGGTCGTCGTCGAACGGAATGACCTTGGCGTCCGCCATCGTTGCCGCTCCTCAGTTGGCGCCGTGCGTCTGGGATGGGCCGCCGGCCTTCGCGGTCAGCGCGGCGAGCCGGTCCACGGCTCCCGCGAGGGTCTCGGGCGGCAGCAGTCCGGGGGCCTGGCCGCGGGCGAAGTCCGCGAAGGCCTCGGCCGTCGTGTAGCGGGGCGTGAAGCCCAGCGTCTCGCGCATCTGGACGGTGTCCACCACCCGTCCGTGGGTGAGCAGCCGGATCTGCTCCGGCGAGAAGTCCGTCATACCGAGCGTACGGACCAGGGAGCCGGCCCAGGTGACCGCGGGCAGCAGCAGCGGCACGGTGGGCCGTCCGAGCCGCCGGGAGCACTGCGAGAGCAGCAGCACGCCGTCCCCGGCGATGTTGAAGGTGCCGCTGTTGAGGGTGCCCCGGCGCGGCTCGTGCGAAGCGATCCGCAGCACCTCGATCACATCGTCCTCGTGCACGAACTGCAGCCGCGGGTCGTAGCCGAACACGGTCGGCAGCACGGGCAGCGCGAAGTACGAGGCGAGCGGGGTGTCCGCGGCCGGCCCGAGGATGTTCGCGAACCGCAGCACGCACACGGCGACGTCCGGCCGCCGCCGCGCGAACCCGCGCACGTACCCCTCCACCTCGACGGCGTCCTTCGCGAAGCCGCCGCTGGGCAGCGACTTGGGCGGGGTCGTCTCGGTGAACACGGCCGGATCGCGCGGCGCGGAGCCGTAGACGTTCGTACTGGACTTCACCACCAGCCGGCGCACGGTCGGCGACTTCTGGCAGGCGCCCAGCAGCTGCATGGTGCCGATGACGTTGGTCTCCTTGACCGTGGCCCGGCTGCCGCCGCCCAGCGCCGTGCCCGTCACGTCCATGTGGACGACGGTGTCGGCGCCCGTCTCGGCGAGCACCCGGGCGATCGTCGGCTGCCGGATGTCGGCCTGGATGAAGTCGGCGCCGCCCAGATGGTGCGCCGGCGGTACGGCGTCCACCGCGATGACACGGTCGACCTCCGGGTCCCGCTGGATCCGCCGCACGAACCGGCCGCCCAGCTGCCGGGCCACTCCGGTGACGAGCACGATCCTTCCCAAGATCAGCGCCTTCCTTCCGCGTACCGGTATCCCGCGTTCCCGTGTGCGGCCAACCTAGCCGGTCGATGTTGCGCTGTGATGACCCCAGGTGCGTGAGGTGACGGATTTTCCCCCATCGGAATATGCCGGGGCGGCCGGAACATGGCTGTGGCCCCCCACCGGTACCGGTGGGGGGCCACAGTCGTCACGCTCTCGCGGCGCCGCTTACTTCTTGTTACGGCGCTGAACGCGCGTGCGCTTGAGCAGCTTGCGGTGCTTCTTCTTGGCCATCCGCTTGCGCCGCTTCTTGATAACAGAGCCCACGACTACCCTCGCTCACTTCTCATCACTCGGTTGTTTGGGCGCCATGGGCCCACACGACCTACGAGGGGCTAGCCTACCCAACCGAGCGCCGAGGTCGTAATCGAGGGGGCACCCCCGGGTCACCCGGGGGTGGCCGTCAGACCGTCTCCACCCCCACATAGCTGTCGCGGAGGTACTCGTGTACCGCTTGCTCCGGGACGCGGAACGACCGTCCCACCCGGATCGCGGGCAGATGACCGCTGTGCACCAGGCGGTACACGGTCATCTTCGACACTCGCATCACCGAGGCGACTTCCGCCACGGTAAGGAACTGAACCTCGTTCAGAGGCCTCTCGCCAGCTGCAGCCATGACACACCTGAACCTTCCGCACTCGACGGCCACCGGCTTCCCCTTCCGGTGACTCTTCGTCGTTGCGTGCTCACTCCCCAGACTAGGGGCGGGTGATGCGAGTGGGGAAGAGGTGCACCCATCGGCGGCCTACTGTGACAGACATGCTCGATTGAGCACGTAGCGGGCCAGCGGCCCGTAGTGAGCAGACCGCACTGCGTCATCAACCGGAACGACGACGGACACCCGCCCCTCGGCCTCCCCCACGAACAGCGCCGGATCGTCGGTGTCGGCCAGACCGATGGCCTCGAACCCCAGCTGACCTGCACCGCAGACCCAGCCGTGGTCCCCGACGACCAGCTCGGGCAGCGGTCCGCCGGCCTCCGCCGCGGCGTCCAGCGCGACCCGAACCGGGAGGGGCGAGTGGGTGTGGGAGCCCGGCTCACAACCGGGGCGCCCGCTCGCCGGTTCCCGCACCAGGGCAACCCCTCGTACGTAGTCGAGGCGATGCGTACGTAGACCGAACCGGGTCAATATGTCGACACAGCGACCCCGCGCCGGTGTGAGGACCTCACATCCCGCCGTCGACAAAGCGTCCGCAAGGCCGGCGTAGAAACCCAGCAACCGGTGCGGGTGCCCGGTGCCCAGCAGCACGGGCGCACCGCGCCGGGCCGCCTCCCGGATCCGCCCCGCGAAAGCGTCCAGAGCGGCGAGCGTCCGGTCCGGATCGATCACATCCGGTCCTGATGTGTACTGCGGGTCGGCCGAAACCCCGCACCTGTCCGCCATCAGCCCGAGCAAGTCCCCGACCTGCCAGGCTCCTTCGGGGTCGATCCCGATCAGCACCCGCGGATCCCGGGCCGCGAACAGCCGGTAACTGCGCAGGCTGTCCTCCCGCGGCGTCGCCACGACCCCGGCCAGCCGAGCGGCCACCAGATGCGCACGGAGACGAGCGGCGGTCCACACGGATGCGATGGTGGCCGACGGGGAACGGGGCCGGGGCGGAAACCGGGGAATTCCGCACGGTTGGCCTAATGGGCACCCCCGTGGCCTGAGGGGCGCCCCTCAGGGGAGCAGCCCCCGCAGCGGGAACACCGCCCGCCGGGTCGCCAGTACGGCCTGGTCCACGCGGTCGGCGGGATCGTAGCCGTCCTCCCACGCCCCGTACCCCACCGGCCACCGCCCGTCCGTCATCCGCTGCGGCCCCAACTGCCGGGTCCGCGCGAACACTTCCCGGCGCCACCCCTCCGGGATCACCGCCTCCGGCGCCACCGGCCTGCCCGCCGCGATCCCCACCAGGTGCGTCCAGGACCGCGGTACGACGTCCACCACCGCGTACCCGCCGCCGCCCAGCGCGACCCAGCGGCCGTCGGCATACTCGTGCGCCAGCTCGTGACACGCCACCTGCACCGCCCGCTGCGCGTCCAGCGAGACCGCCAGGTGCGCGAGCGGGTCCTCGAAGTGCGTGTCGGCCCCGTGCTGGGAGACCAGGACCTGCGGCCGGAACTCCGCGAGCAGCTCCGGCACCACGGCGTGGAAGGCCCGCACCCACCCCGCGTCCCCGGTCCCGGCCGGCAGCGCCACGTTGACCGCGGCCCCCTCCCCCGCGCCCGCCCCGGTCTCCTGCGGCCACCCGGTCTGCGGGAACAGCGTCCGGGGGTGCTCGTGCAGCGAGATGGTCAGCACCCGCGGGTCCTCCCAGAACGCGGCCTGCACCCCGTCCCCGTGATGCACGTCGACGTCCACGTACGCGACCCGCTCGGCCCCCAGCTCCAGCAGCCGGGCGATCGCGAGCGAGGCGTCGTTGTAGATGCAGAACCCGGACGCCCCGCCCGGCATCGCGTGGTGCAGCCCGCCCGCGAAGTTCACGGCGTGCTCGGCGTCCCCCCGCCACACCGCCTCGGCCGCGCCCACCGACTGGCCCGCGATCAGCGCGGACACCTCGTGCATCCCGGCGAACGCGGGGTCGTCGATCGTGCCGAGCCCGTACGACCCGTCCGCTCCCGCCGGATCCGCCGACGCGGCCTTCACGGCGTCGATGTAGTCCTCCCGGTGGACCAGCCGGAGCGTCGACTCGCCGGCCGGCTTGGCCGCGACGACCTGCAGTTCCCGGTCGAGCCCGAAGGCACCGACCAGCCGCCGGGTCAGCTCCAGCCGCACCGGATCCATCGGATGGTTCGGACCGAAGTCATAGCCCGTTACTGCCTCGTCCCACATCAGCTGTGCGCGGCCGCTCATGCCCGCCACCGTATCGGTCCGGTTGAGCCGCGAACGACCTGGCGTACCCCAGTGTCACCAGGACCAACACCATCGGCACCAGCATGGCCCCCCGATAGCTCCAGGCGTCCCCGAGCGCCCCCACCAACGGCGACCCGATCAGGAAGCCCACGTAGTTGAAGATGTTCAGCCGCGCGATCGCCGCATCGGAGGCATGCGGGAACAGCCGCCCGGCCGCCGCGAACGTCTGCGGCACCAGCACACACAGACCCAGCCCCAGCAGGGTGAACCCGAGCATCCCCACCCACGCGCCGGGCGCCACGGCCACCACCGCGAACCCGCCGGCCGCGACCAGCGCCCCGAGCCGCACGACCGCCGCCGCCCCGAACCGCCGTACCCCGAGGTCCCCGAGCGACCGCCCCACCAGCGTGGTCACCATGTACACGTTGTACGGCACGGTCGCCAGCTGCTCCGAGCTGCCCAGCACGTCCTTCAGGTACTTCGCGCTCCAGTTGGAGACGGTCGAGTCCCCGATGTAGGCGAAGGTCATCACCAGGCACAGCGGCAGCAGCAGCGCGAAGACGACGCTCCCGCGCGCTCCGCTGTCCTCCGCCGCCGGCGCCGGCTCCCCGTCGACGTACCACCGGCTGCCCACCAGCGTCGCCGGCAGCAGCACGGCCACCACCGGCAGGTACGACACCCACAGCGCCAGGTGCCAGTGCGCACCGGCCCACGCCAGCGAGGCCCCGAGGATCCCGCCCAGGCTGTAGGCCGCGTGGAAGCTGAGCATGATGCTGCGCCCGTACGACCGCTGGAGGCTGACCCCGAGCATGTTCATGGACGCGTCCAGCGCCCCCACCGCCAGGCCGAAGACGCCCAGCGCCACCGCGAGCCCGGCCACCTGCCCGTGCCCGCCCGCCCCGACGCCGAGGAGTGCCAGCAGCACCACCGGCTGGGACCAGCGCAGCAGCCGGCTGGGCCGTATCCGCTTCACCAGCTGCTCGGTGGTCACGCTGCCCACACCGGCGAGGATCGGCACGGCGGCCAGGAAGACCGGCAGCAGCGCGTCGGAGACGCCGTACCGGTCCTGGACGGCCGGGATCCGCGTCACCAGCAGGGCGAAGGCGACGCCCTGGGCGAAGAAGCCGAACGCCAGCGAGGCCCTGCCGCGCCGCAGCACATCAGTCATGGCGGCGAGAGTAGGGCCCCGGGCTACCCGTGGGTAGATCCGGCCAAAGATGAATTTCCCTCAGCTTCGGCCTTGCCGATCCGCGTTCAGGCGGCGACGGCCAGCGTGGGCTGCTGCGCCCGCCCGGCCTCCACCTCGGCCGCGAGCATCCGCTCCATCGGTCCGACGGCCAGCCCCCCGCTGACCACGAACCCGACCGCCATCGCGGCGACCAGGATGAGGGAGCCCAGCCACACCATGGTGTCCACGGGAACGGTGTACGCACCCACGATCCGCGCGACGCACTCGGCGAGCAGGGTCACCCCCCACACCGCGGAGAACACCCGCTCCTTGGCCCGGAAGGCCGCCGAACCGGACATCAGCCGCTGCCAGGCGGCTTCCTTGGCCGCGTCGCCCTTCACCACGAAGGGCTTCATGCCGGCGGTCATCATCGGCTTCCCGAGCCGGACGGAGACCAGGATCCCGATGGCGACCGTGCTGCTGACCGCGCTGTCCTTGGCCAGCATCAGCCGCGGGTCACCCGAGACGAAGCTCAGCAGCAGCGAGACGACGTTCACGACGAGGATGAGGCCCGCCAGCGCGTTGGTCGTGCGCTCCTTCACCAGGCCCCACACCGTCCGCACCGCGGGTACCACGCTGCTCCAGGCGAGCGCCGCGACGGTGCTCATCCCGAAGGCGTCCTTGAAGAGGTAGTACGAGCCGAGCGGCACCGCCACGTCGACGAGCAGCGGCTTGAAGTTGTCGAGCACGCTCGGCTGCCGGCCCTGGTTCCCCGTGTTCTCCGTCATGCCGTCAGCTTCCCGCGCGGGCGGGGTCCCGCAGTAGAAACGATCGTCCGGTGCTCCGCATGACAAATGTCAGCGCGGGCCGCCGACCGGCGTCATACCAGCAGGTCAGCCAACTCGCCCATGGTCGAGAAGAGTTGGCCGGCGCCCGCGAGCTTCGCCGCCGGTGTCATCGCGGTGAACCCGTACACGTCCATCCCGGCCGCCACGGCCGCCTGTACGCCCAGCGGGGAGTCCTCCACGACCACGCACCGCTCGGGGGCCACCCCCATCCGCTCGGCCGCGTACAGGAACAGGTCCGGCGCCGGCTTGCCCCGCCCCACGTCCTCCGAGCTGAAGATCCGCTCCTCGGGGAACCACCGGTCGAGCCCGGTCGTCCGATGCCCGACCCGGATCCGCGCATGGCTCCCGGAGGAGGCCACGCAGTACGGCACCCCGTCCGCGGCCAGCTTCTCCAGTACGCCGGCCACCCCGGGCACGGGCTGCAACTCCCGCTCGAACGCGGCGAAGACCCGCCGGTGGAAGACCTCGTCGAACTCCGCCGGCAGCCGCTGTCCCGTCCGCTCCAGGACCAGCTCGTGGATCCGGTGCATCGCCGACCCCATGTAGTCACGGATGGAGTCCTCGTAGGAGGTGGGGTGCCCCAACTCGGTCAGATAGGCGGCCAGGTGCCGGTTGGATATCGGCTCGCTGTCCACGAGCACACCGTCGTTGTCGAAGATGACAAGGTCATAGCGCATGGACTCACCCTAAACGCAGAAAACCCCCGCACCGAAGTGCGGGGGTTTTCTCAAAATTTGTTCGGCGGCGTCCTACTCTCCCACAGGGTCCCCCCTGCAGTACCATCGGCGCTGTGAGGCTTAGCTTCCGGGTTCGGAATGTAAC